>JAYVUQ010000627.1:0-3808 GCA_043787785.1 Bryobacteraceae bacterium | reverse complement strand
ACCCGAAGGTGCCAGAATGTAGCGCGCGCCCGACATATCCTGCCAAGTGGCCACTGCGCCCACGGCATAGTCCTTTACGCCAAACCCCGGCGTACTCGCGATCGGCTTACTCAGGTCAGCGGTATCAATCACATGCATCGCACCATCGTTGGTGGTGACGGCAAACAAGTCCTTGCCCTGATGCTCAAAGACTACTGGCGATGACGTAAACTGCAACCCAGCCGGCTTAAAGGTGCTCTTCACGGCCAAGGTCTTCAACTCCAGCGCGACCAATTCATCGCGGCCCGAAGCGTAGATGGTGCCATCCGGACCCATCGCATAACCAATCGTCCCCGCCACGTCTGACGTCTTCCAATGGTTGACCGCCTTGGTCTCCATGTCGAGCGCCCAAAGCCCGTTGTCCACCCCGCCACAACCGTTCACCGTCGTCACGTAGGCCACGCGCTCAAACACCATTAGCCCTTGCGCATGCGCGCCTGCCGGCAAAAAGTCAATCGCTGGATTCGGTTCGTCTCCGTTTGAAACGTAGAGAAAGTGAAACTTGCCATCGCCCGTTAGGAAGTATGCGTACTGCACGCGCGGCGCGAACATGTTTACCGGCTCCGAGGCTCTGGTACCCGGCCGCGGCTTCGGTGAACCTGGAGGCGGTCCCGGCCGCTGCATCGGCTGCACCTTCAACGCCACCGCGCCTTCGTCCGGCAAGCCCACACCACTCTTGGCTGGAGTGCCTCGTCCAATCCCGCTGCCGCTCATCGGAGGCGGGTAGGCCAGCGAATTCACGACTCGCACCACGCCTGACGTAACACCTCCCGGGCACGCCGGGGTGCCGGCGCCACCCGGCGTCGCAAAGCTCTTCTCCCACTCGACGCGCGCCAAGTCGATGTCGATGCCAGTCACCGTCCCCGAGGCGTTGCCCACGAAGCCCAAGGAGCGGAAACCTCGGTAGCTGATGTAGAACTCCAGGAGCGAGGGCGGCGTCAGCGAACTCATCTGCCGCGCCATGCCGTTCATCTTCATCTTCCAAAGCAACTCAAAGCCTGGCTTCTGCATGCTGGCTGGGTTAATCTTCGCGTCCATGCGCACCCAGGAGGAACGGTGAGCGTCATTCGAAGCCACCACCCAGTCCACTCCACGTTGAGCAAAAGCTACGCCGGCCGCCAAAAATACGCAGCCAGCGGGGATCGCAGCTAAGGCAATTTGTCGCATCAATCAATACTCCTTTGAGAACTCGGCAGAATCTAAAATGATATACCCAATCCACTGCCCGTGGTTTGAGATATAGTGTGAAGTTTGGAGATAAGCATGAGCAGACTTTTATCCGCCGCCCTCACCGTCACGTCCTTAGCTTTTAGTGCCGACTGGTTCACAGATGGTGGCGACGTTCGGCGTAACAACTGGCAAAAGGACGAGAAAATCCTCACTACCGGCAACGTCAAGGGCATGACCTTGCTGTGGAAAAAGAAACTTGATAATGAACCGCGGCAGATGCACTCGTTATTGGAGCCACTCGTCATCGGTCGCGTCAGCACGCCCAAGGGTCCCAAACAAGTCGTCATCCAGGTCGGCGTTTCAGACAACATCTTTGCCCTCGACGCCACGGACGGTACTTTGCTTTGGCACAAACACTTCGAGAGCACGTTCAAAGAGTCCGGCCGCGGACCCAGCGTTCTGTGTCCCGGCGGCATGACTTCCAATGTCACCATCGGGCCCGGCAAGGCCGATGGTCAATTCACCATCTACGCCGCGAGTTGGGACGGACGCCTTCACCAGGTGAACGCCGCCGATGGCGAGGAACTCGCGTCGCCCGCCAAGTTTATGCCGCCCAACGGCAAGCCCTATGCCATGAGCTTGCTGAACAATGTCATCTACACGCACAGCGCACAAGGCTGCGGCGGTAACCCGAACATGGCCTACACATACGACCTCGCCACGAAAATCGTCGGCTCCTGGGGTCCCGCTGGCGGTGGCATGTGGGGACGCTCCGGTCCCGCCATCAGCAAGGATCTGGTGATGTATACCTGCACCGGAGATGGCCGCTGGGCACCCGAAGACGGCGTCTATGGCAACGGTATCATCGGGGTGAAACAGAACCCGAAAACAAAGGCCCTGGAGTTAGTGGATTACTACGGCCCCTCGAATGCTGAGTGGCTCGTCAAGCGTGACTTAGACATGCAGGTGACTCCGACCATCTTCGAGTTCAAAGGTAAGGAGTATATGATCGATGCGAGTAAGGAATGCCGCCTATATTTGATGGATACCGAGTCCATCGGCGGCGATGACCACCGCACCGCCGCTTACCGCACACCATTGATCTGCAACGAAATGGTCGATTTTGCTGAGGCTGGTATCTGGGGCTCGCTCGCCAGTTGGGAAGATGCCAAGGGCAACCGCTGGGTGCTCACTCCTTTCTGGGGCCCGAAGCACTCCAAATACAGGGCTCCGCTGGAAAACGGTGAGATCAAGAAGGGTGCCATCGCCGCCTTCAAGATGGAATTGAAAGATAACAAGCCGGTCCTGACGCCCGCTTGGCTCTCGCGCGATATGAATCAAGCCGAGCCACCGCTGATCGCCAATGGGATGATCTTCGCCTACGGCAGTGGGGAAAATACCGCCCAAGCTTTCCCTGACGTTGGCCTCGACTTCCGCATGGAGCGCCGCATCCCACTCTCCACCCACGCCGTCCTTTATGTTCTTGATGCCCAAACCGGCAAGGAGCTGTGGAACAGTGGGAAAACCATTACGAACTGGAACCACTGGAGCGGCATTGCGGTAGCCAATGGTCAAGTTTATATCAACACCTATGACGGCAATCTTTACTGCTTCGGTTTGAAAAAGTAAATGAAATACGCCCTGGCTTTTATCTGCCTCGGCTTATACGGCCAATCTATTGATGAGCTTGAGCGAGAGTTATCGGCTCAGCGGCGTCTCCTGAACGATTGGGCTGGCCTCACCCGCTACGGAAGTGACAACTCGGAAATCAAAACGCCGCCGGCCGTCGTTTTCCTGGGCGACGAAATCACCGAAGCGTGGGCGCCATTTTTCGAGAACAAGCCCTATCTCAATCGTGGCATCTCCCGCCAGTCATCAGCCCAGATGCTCGTGCGTTTCCGTCAGGATGTCATCGCGCTCAAGCCCAAGGTAGTAGTGATCATGGCGGGCACTAATGACATTGCGGGCACCGCTGGACCCACTACCGAGGCCATGTCCGCCGAGAATTTTATGTCAATGGTGGAACTAGCCAAGGTGAATGGAATCAAGGTTGTGCTCGCCTCGGTGACTCCCGTTTCCGATCACGTTAGAAAACTGACAGGCAGACGCCCCGTGAGCAAGATCCTCGGCCTCAATAACTGGCTCAGAACCTACGCGGCCAAGGCTGGCGCAGCTTACCTCGATTACTTTTCAGCCCTCGTCGAGGGCCGCGCGTTCCGGAAAGACCTCACTACGGATGGCTTTTTGCCTAACACCGCCGGTTACGCCATCATGGCTCCGCTCGCTGAAAAGGCCATCGCCGAGGCGCTCGCCCAGCGCTAACACTTTATGTCTCAACTCAAAATTGCTTTAGTGACTGGAGCCGGCAGCGGTATCGGCCGTGCGGTCACCCTTGCCCTCCATACAGCAGGATACGCAGTCGTCGTGGCTGGCCGCCGCGCCAGCGAACTCGATAAAACCGCCGCCACTGGTGAGCGCATCCAGCCGGTGCCCACCGATGTTACTCAGCCGGCGTCGGTTGCCGCGCTCTTTGACGTGATCAGCAAAAGCTACGGCCGCCTCGATGTACTCTTCAACAACGCGGGGATGGGCGCGCCCG
>JAYVUQ010000626.1:0-5578 GCA_043787785.1 Bryobacteraceae bacterium | reverse complement strand
CTCAACTGCGACAGCACCACCACCGGAATACGCAGTTCTTTCGAGAGTAACTTCAGGCCACGCGAGAGCTGACTTACTTCCTGGTTGCGATTCTCTACCCGGCCCCGTGTCTGCATCAGTTGCAGGTAATCGACAATCACCATTGCCAGCCCATGTTCGGCCTTCAAGCGGCGCAATTTGGCGTGGATGTCCATCACATTCGATGCGGCACTATCATCGATAAAAAGCGGCGCGTTCGCCAGTTCCCCCGCACCCACCATCAGACGCCGCCGTTCGTCGGCATCGAGATAGCCACTGCGAAAACGCTGCTGATCGACGCGCGCCTGCGAGCAGATCATACGGGTGAGCAACTGCTCCTTCGACATTTCGAGCGAAAATACAGCCACCGTCTGCGGATTCTTCGGATGCGTCGCAATGTAAGTGCCGATGTTCAGCGCCATGGCCGTCTTGCCCATGGCGGGGCGCGCGGCCAGAATGATTAACTCGCCCTCGCGGAACCCGCCGGTCATCTCGTCGAGCTTCAGGAAGCCCGTAGAGATGCCGTGACGGCGCTTCGTTGGGTCAAGAAAAGAGTTGATTCCGCCTTCAAACTCATCGATGATCTGGCCGGGGTTCAGCAGCGAATAGCGATTGCGCCCCTCGCTCAGCTTGAGCAAGCCTTCTTCGGCCTCCGCCAGAATTGCGGCCGGCTCTTCCTCAGCGAGGAAGGCGCGATCCATCACCGTTTGCGCGCTCAGGATGATCTTGCGGAGCAGGCTCTTGTCCTTGACAATTTTGACGTAGCTATCGAGATTGAAGATCTGAGGCAGGCCATCGTCGAGCGAGATTAAGTAGGTGAGCCCGCCGATGCTCTCCAGTTGGTTCTTCTTAATCAGCTCATCGGCTAGCGTGACGCGGTCAAGCTTGTCGCCGCGCTCATAGAGTTCGCCCATCCGCTCAAAGATGCGCCGGTTGGCTTCGAGCGAAAAGTCAGCCGCATCCAGCAACCCCGCCACACTGATAAAAGCGATGGGCTCAAGCAGGATCGAGCCGAGGACGAACCGCTCGGCGTCGAGGTTCGCCGGCAATCCACGTTCGTATGCAACGCTGGGGCTGGCCATCTTTTGGTTGTTTTCGCGCAGGTAGCTTTTCAAGGTAGCGGTCTGCCTTGGCTTCGCGCAATGGCCAAATCGAGTGAACCGAATGAGCGGGTTAGGCTGTGGGAAGTCATCCGCGAATCCGGCCCCCGCCTGTGAATCCTACAAGACTGAAAACATTGAACGGTCAGACGCCCACTCAGCGATATCGACATTTTTTCCACAGACACTAACTCACTTATACGCGCCGAGAGAACCGGCGGAAAGACTTTTCCGCTCAAGCTCATGACCACTTAAGGCTTAGCCGACTTACGGAACACCAGAATGTGTTGCCACGGCAGGCCCGGAATCACCTTTTCGAGCTTGAAACCTTCATCTTCCAGCTCCAGTTTCGCTTCCGCCACGCTCATCTTATGCTCCGGGCGAATCGGGACATACGGATCTTCCTTGCGGAATTCGAGCAACACCAGCCGTCCGTCGTCCTTCAGCGTTTGCCTCAACTTACGCAGCATTCGCTGCGGCTGCGCCAGCTCGTGATAGACATCCACCATGATGGCCAAGTCGATCGCGTTCACTGGCAACTTCGGGTCAGTTTCTGAGGCTAACACCAACTCCACGTTATCGAGCTTGGTTTCCTCCAGCCGCTGGCGCAATAGGGTGAGCATTTCCGGTTGAATGTCGCTCGCATAGACCTTGCCGCCCGGAGCGACTTTCTTGGCCATGCGCAACGTATAGTACCCTACGCCCGCACCAATGTCCGCCACTACCATGCCGGGCTTTAAATCCAACAGGTCAATCGCTTTCGATGGCGACTCCTCACGCTCCCGCTCGACGCGCTCCAGCCAGTCCACCCCGCCGACACCCATCACCGAAGCAATCCTCCGGCCGCTCTTCGGATGCACACCTTGGCCAAACGCCGGCGCGATCAAGACTAACGCGGCCGCCACGGCCGCCAAGCGCACCCAGCTTTGGTTTAGAATCATGATTAGAGTTTACCTTCACTCATCATGATGACTAAAATGCGATTCCCGTTTCATCGCTTCTCGATTCCGCTCGGACTTGTCTTGCTAATGTCCGCTTGCGGGGACTCGGCGTCTACCACCGATTCCATTGGCTACAAGATGGGAGACAAAGTTCCCGTCGGTAGGATGATCTACAGCGTTCTGGAGGCCGAATGGAAAACTGATCTTTCCGCCGGTGAGGGACTTCCCCAAACCCCGCAAAATCGGTTTCTGGTGCTGAAAGTCTCGATTACGAACAGCGGCGGCGCGCAAATGGCGATTCCCTTGCTGACTCTGGAAAGCCCCAAGAAAGAGAGCTCGATGGAGGTCTCCGACGTGAGAAACCTGCACAACTGGCTCGGCCTGGTACGGCTAGTGAATCCAGCGTCTACCGAAACGGGTTTCATCGTCTTCGACGTGCCCACGAGCGCCTACAAATTGCGTGTCACAGACGGTAAGGAGAGCGGTGCCGACACCACCCGCTTGATCGACATCCCGCTGTCGTTAAACGAGCCGGCCCGGTAAAGTGCTCGCGGCCCTGCTGACCCTTCTGCTCCGCGCCCAGGCCTCTCCCGCCGTTGGCCTGCGACTCGAGGATGCCACCTTCCGGCAGTTCGAGGACGGACCACCCTATCAGCAGGCTTACCGGTCCGGTGAAGTGCTTTTTCTCGATCTCCGCATCGCTGGTTACGCGCCTTCCGTGGATGAGAGTCCGGAGCTCAAGCTCAAGTGGACCATTCAGGCGCTGGATAGCCGGGGACGCTCCTTTGAGCCCCCCGTGTCCGGCAAACTGCAGATCGGCCTCGCCGCCCAGGACTCTGGCTACCGTCCCCGAGCCCGCTTCTCCGTTACCATCCCCGTGTTTGCGCTTGCAGGCACTTACCGGATAGAAGTGAAAGTAATTGATGAGGTTAGCCAGCAGGTAGCAGAGGGCATCTACCCGTTTCGGGTGCAAGGCAAACAGCTACAGAACACTGCCTCCATAGCTGCCAGTCAGGTGCGCTTTTTTCGCCAGGAATCTGAACCGGTTGCGCTCACCCGACCCTTATATCGGCCCGGCGCTGAAGTGTGGCTGCGGTTCGACATCGAAGGCTTCCTTCAGCCCACCGGCAACGACTTTAGCGTCAACTATGGGGTGGTCGTAACCGGTCCCGACGGTAAGCAGTTTCTGAAACAGGATCCGGCCGCCGCCGAAGCGGCCAAACCGTATTACCCGCAAGCCTACGTTCCGGCCACCTTCGTCATCCAACTTCCCCCCAAAGCCCTGCCCGGCGACTATCGCATCCACCTCGTCGTGCGCGACCTCGCTCTAAACAAACAGCAGTTGACCACCGTTTCGTTTCGCGTGGAGTAAGAAAGCCCCGGGGCGTTGTTGGCACCCCGGTGAAATTGGCAAATCGCAACTCAGTGCGAGCTAGGGCTTCTTCGCCTCGGTATGCTCCGCGCCTTCAATGGGGGCCACACCCTTTTTCACGCCGGGTTCGACCCCGCCGCCCAGCACTTTGTCGGCACCCATCTTGATCAGTGTCGCCTCGCCTCCGGCCTGGAAGAAGTGATAGCCGGCGCGATCGCGCCATGCCACCGGACCGCCCACTTTTAAGCCCGCCTTCAATACCGCATCGCGCGTCTTGCTCACCAACGCCTCGTATTGTGGCTCGCCTTGCTTGAAACCAGAGAAGCTGCCCAGGTCAGTACTGGCGACAAAGACGGCGTCGACGCCGGGGATCGCGGCGATCTGGTCGGCGATCGCCACGCCAGCCGGGGACTCCACCATCGCAATGATCGACAGGTTCGTGTTTGCCGTCTGCCGGTAGTCGGCGCCCCAGAGGACGCCATACTGGCCATTACCCAAGCTGCGCTTCCCAATCGGCGGATAGCTCGCCCACTTAATTGCGTTCTTCACCTTCTCCACGCTCTCCACCATCGGAATGATGATGCCCAGCGCGCCAATGTCCATAGCCTTTTGAATGTCACCTTCGGTCGCGTCCGGCACCCGGATGTAGGGAATTGCCGACGAGCCTCTGCAGGCGCGCAACATGAGGGCCACTTCATGGAACGTCAGCGGACTATGCTGCATTTCGATCCACGTAAAATCAAAGCCGGAGTTCGCCATCGCACAATAGATCTCGGGGTCGGAAGACAGGACGGTGCCGCCAATTACCTGCTTGCCCGCGGCCAGCTTAGTCTTGACGGTGTTGTAGATACGGGGCGACTGCGCCAGCGCGACCGCCGCCAGCACGGCGGCACTCAAAAGAATTCTGCGAATCATGGGGTAATCTCCTCGAACGAATTGCTTCAGGGATCTTATCACTTCTGAGGGTAATCGAATACCAGCTTGGCCTCAACCTTCTCCGTTACCGTCAGCGGCTGGGTAACTTCGCCCAACTTCTCATGCCACACCGCCACCACATAACTACCGGGCGGAAGGTGATCGAAACGGAATGCGCCATCGGCCTCAGTGATGGCAAAGTAGGGATGCTCCAGCACCGCAATGTAGCTTTTCATCCAGGCGTGCACGTTGCACTTCACGGGGATCATCACCTCAGAGAAGCCGAACCGGCGTGCCAGATCAGCCGCACCCGGCGATTGCTGTTGGTTCCACTCACGGTTGTTTTGCGGCTGCGGATGGATGTTGTGCGAAACGGGATCGGCGTTCTTCACCGCCAAGGTTTGGCCCTTGCGTAGCGCGATCACTCGTGGCTCAAACTGACAGCCTTTCTGCACGAGCGTGACCGCCTTCTCCGGTGGCGCGAAAGTCTTGCCTTCCAGGCCACTCTTGATGTACACCAACGCGTTCGCCAAGCCCTTCCCTTTGCCAACCAGCAGCGCGGCTTCGTACACGGGATGTAGGTGGAGCTTTTGGCAGGCCTCTTCGGCGTCCATGTTGATCTCCTTCGCCTTCGGTATCAGCCCGGCGAAGGTTACCACACCAGTCACAGCGGAGGAGGTTGCCGGGTCCGGCTGAAAGTACGCGATGGCCTTGGCCACTGGCTTCTCGGGCGGCTTGGCACAGCCCACCAAAAGGATCATGAGCGCAGCCGGATAAAGTCTCATTTCGGCATGTCCCCAGTGAGCGCTTCGAGGAAAGCGACTAAGTCCTCGCGTTCCTGCTTAGTCAGGTGGCTGAGCGCTCTTATCTCCCTGTCAAGATAAGGATTCGCATTTCCGCCGCCTACATAGAAATCCACTACTTCCTTGAGTGTCTTCAGGCTGCCGTCGTGCATATAGGGCGCGGTTAGCCCGACATTGCGTAAGACGGGCGTGCGAAACTTACCCTGTTCTTTTCCTAGATCGGTCAACTCTCCCGCCGGGCTGAGCCCGACACCCAAGTTATGGAACTTCTGATCGCTAAAGAGGGCCGACGTTTCTTCAATCGCGTGACAGACGACGCAGTTACCCTTCTCCGCATTCATGAACACGGGCAGACCCCGCCGCGCCGCCGGGCTAAGCGCATCCATTTGCTTAGCGAAAATGAAGCGGTCGAAGGGAGAATTTCCACTA
>JAYVUQ010000625.1:0-3503 GCA_043787785.1 Bryobacteraceae bacterium | reverse complement strand
CCATCGGCATGACTCGACCTGGCACCATCATGGGCACCGCCGCCTACATGTCTCCCGAGCAGGCCGAGGCCAAAGCCGTCGATGCGCGCTCCGATATTTTCTCGTTCGGATCGGTGCTTTACGAGATGCTGAGCGGGCGCTGCGCATTCACCGGCGATTCCTTCATCGCCATCATCGCGGCCATCGTGCGCGACGAGCCCAAACCGCTGGATGCTCCCCAGTCATGGCAAAGCATCGTTCCTCGATGCCTGCGCAAATCGCCCGCCGACCGGTTCCAGTCCATAACGCAAGTGAAGGACGCGCTGCTAGCTGCCAGCAGCGCTGCGGGTGCCGCTGTCTCCGGCGAGCGAACCGACCTCCCTACGCCAAGCTCGTCAGTGGACCGAGCGCCTTCCATCGCAGTGCTGCCGTTCGCCAACATGAGCCACGATGCCGACGACGAATACTTCAGCGACGGTTTGGCCGGGGAGATCATCAATTTCTTAGCGCAGGTTCCGGGGCTCAAGGTGACTGCGCGCACATCGGCGTTTGCGTTCAAGGGCAAGACCGAGGACATTCGCAAGATCGCCGCCACCTTGGGCGTCGCAACCATTCTCGAAGGTAGCGTGCGGCGATCCGGGAATCGCATCCGCGTCTCAGCCCAGCTAATCAATGCCAGGGACGGCTATCATCTCTGGTCGCAGCGCTATAACCGGGAGATGAAGGACCTGTTCGACTTGCAGGACGAGATTGCGCAGGCCATCGGGGCCGCGCTGCATGTGAAGCTTTCCGGAACGCCCGCGCCGTTCGAGCAGTACAAGCCGAGCGTGCCCGCATATGAGGCTCTATTGAAGGCGCGCTATTTTCAAGGAATCTTCCGTCCGGACCTGCTTCCACGCATTAAGGAATGCTACGAGCAAGCCATCGCGCTGGATCCGAAATTCGCTCTGGCGCACTGCGAGTACGGAGCTTATTTCTGGGGAATGACACTGGTGGGAGCGATGCCCGCCAACCAGGCATTGCCCATGATGCGCGCCCAGGCGCGGAAGGCGCTGGAGCTGGATTCCTCGCTGCCCGACGAACACGCGATGCTGGGCGTCGTGGCGGCCTTTCTCGAATACGATTGGAAAGAAGCGGAGAGGTGCTTTCACCTCGCAATGGCTCGCACTCCCGTTTCCGTCAATGTACGCCTCTATTACGCCATGGGTTACCTTGCGCCCACTGGCCGGCTGGAGGAGGGCCACCGGCAGATAGAGATCGGACTGCAAGAAGATCGGCTAAATCTTAATCTGCGAGTTAACTGGGCGAGCGGCCTCGCCGCGGCCGGCCACGACGAGGAAGCCGCCGCGGAATTCCGCGAGGTTCTGGAACTCAATCCGTCCATGGTGGGTGCGCGATCGAGCCTGGCAACCCTGCATGCGTCGCGGGGGGAGTTGGACCAGGCGCTGGCACTTTACGAACAAGCGTATCTCCTTGCGCCCACTCCCAGCGTGACCGGATTGCTGGCCGGGCTACTGAAGCGCACTGGAGACACGCGCCGGGCCGAAGAACTGCTGCAGAAGCTCCCATCCGGCGACGCGTTCGGTGCTCCCCGCGGCCAGGCCGTGTACTACTGGGGCCTCCAGGAATTCGACAAGGAGGCGGACTGGATCGAGAAAGCCATCGACCAGCACGATCCTTACGGCGCCTTATATCTGCGGGGCTGCTACGCCAGGGAACTGCGCTCCACTCCGCACTGGGCACGCTTGATGCGGAAGCTCAATTTGCCGGAATCGTGATGACAGGCCCACCCTGCCACGCCGGGCTTCCGGTGAAGTGTTCGATCGTCCACGCGCCTTAAGACTTACCCATCCCACCCGGCCCATGACGATTTCTTAGCGGCCAGGTCGGAGGTCAAAAGCTCACCTTCAGGCCGAACTGGATGTCACGGTTTTCAGTGCTGGTGGTTGTGATATTGCCGAATATTCCCGTCCCGAACGTAGCGGCCGGGTTGTTGAAGCTCGGGTGATTGAGCACGTTGAAGAACTCGGCGCGGAACTGCAACTTCACTTTCTTTCCGATAGGGAAGTTCTTGAACACGGAGTAATCCACGTTGAGCAGTCCAGGCCCGTGCAAGAGGTTGCGGCCCTCATTGCGGTAGACGAACACGCCCGCGGGCGGAAGCGCGTAGGCCGACGAGTCGATGCAGCCGACCAAGTGACCGCCGCCGCAGTTGGACTTCGGCTTGCCCACCAGGTTAGGCCGATGGGTGCCATTGGCGGAGGTATTGGCGGTATCGATGCCGGTGCCGACGTTGAACGGAAGCCCCGTCTGCACGACAAACAGCGCGTTCATCTGCCACCGGGAGAAGGCCGCCTTCAGGATCGGGTTTCTGGCGGCGAAGAACGGGACGTCGTAAACCAGGCCGCCGGTCAGGCGATGCCGGATGTCCCAGTTGGCGTTGCCATAGTCCTGGCGCGAGTTGTAGGGATTCATGGGGCTGCCTCCTCCGTTGGAATCCGCAACCCCATCCAGCGTGTGGGCCCAGGTGTAGCTGGCACGGAACTGAATTCCGCGCGTCATGCGCTGCCGGACCGTGACACTCAGTGCCTGGTAATTGGCGATCGCGTCGTTCTGGATGGTCCGGATCACGTTGAACAGAGGATGGGGCCGTCGCGAATTGACCAGCCCCGGTCCCGGCAGCGGAGTATTGTTGTAGTAGTTACGATCCAGGTGTAACGCGTGGGAGCCGAGATATTGCACCTCCAGCCCGCTGCCGCGCCAGATTTCCCGGTCCATGCCGAAACTCCACTGACTCATGTACGCCGTGGGCAGATCGGGATTGAACGTGTTCACATCCACCGGCGATGTGGACGGAGTAACGGCCCCTGTAGGATTCGCCAGCGTGTACGTCGGCGCCGTCGGAGACGAAGTAAAAGTGATGATCGAGCTGAACGGCGGATTGTTGCTCAGGTTCGTGAAGCTGTTGGCCTGGTTCGGGTTGTAGTACAGTCCGTAGCCGGCGCGCAGAACGGTCTTACCGGTGAGGCGGAAGGCCAGACCGATGCGCGGCGCCCAGTCCTTGTGAGTGGGTTTGATGAATTTAGAAACCCGGCGCAGGCAGAGTGCGCGGAATCAGAGCGGTCAACTCGGGGTTCAGCATGGTGGCATTGCCGTTCACGGAGTAGGGCACGGTCGGCAGCTCGTAGCGCAAGCCGATGTTCATGGTGAGCCTGCGTGAGACCTGCCACTTGTCGAGTACAAAGAAGCCATCGCGCCACGCGGCCACGTCGCCGCGAACTATCGGGCCAGGGGTGGTGTGACTCTGGATCAAACCCAGGACGAGGTCCGCCGGGGCGTAACCCGTGTACTGGCCGTTGAAATTGAACGCACCGCGTGGGCTGTTGGCGGTGGCGCGGCCGGTCTGCAGCTTGCGGAATTCCAGGCCCGCCATGAGGTTGTGGGCGCCTTTGGTCCAACTGATCTGGTTGGATGCCTGCCAAGTCAGGTCGTCCTGAAACAAGTTGCTGGTAAAGCTGGTGGGG
>JAYVUQ010000624.1:0-3417 GCA_043787785.1 Bryobacteraceae bacterium | reverse complement strand
CCGGCGCGGGCCACCAAAATTGCGGCATCGCAAAGCCGCCCAATTACACGCGCGTCCTGTAAATAAAGGATAGGCGGCGTATCAATCAAAATCACATCGAATTCTTGGCGCACCCCGCGAAGTAATTCGATCATGCGCGCGGTGTGCGCGGGAGTAAATGAAAAAGCTTCGTTCATTCGCTCACGGCCAGCCGGCAGAATGTGAAGGTTGGGCGCTCCGCTCATCACGATATTCTTCAAAACCCAAAGCTCTTTTTCCATCAATAGGTCGGCCAAACCTTTTGACTTACTCAGCTTAAATACTTCCTGAAGCCGGGGCGCCCGCAAGTCTCCGTCGATCAGCAATACCCTTAGGTTCAGTTCTGCTACCGCCAAGCCCAGGTTGCAACAGACCGTCGTCTTACCCTCGCGCGGCCCGGCGCTGGTTACCATAATCACCCGCGTGGGGCGATCCTGTTCCTGCGCGAGCAAAATGGAAGTAATTACATAACGGAAACTATCGGCAATGCGGGAGAACTTGTCGTTCCAGACCACGAGTTCAGGCGAATCAACCAAGCCTGTTTTGGCCACGGTCCGCGATTCGTTTCCCTGGCTGCCACCTTTCACGATTGCCGACCCGGGTAGCTTTTCCGAGAGTCGATCCTTTGCTGCCCCAATTTGCCTGAAAGGACCTTCAACGGCTTCTTTGGCACGGGCGTACAATCCTTTCTCGGACGTCCATGATGGGATGGCCCCGAGCTCCACGCCGCCGACATGGCTGGTGATGTCGCCTGGCTCGCGCAGACTGGAGTCGCTTCGTTCGAGGACGATCGCGCCCAAAAGGCCGATCAGCCCGCCTGCCAACAAGCCAATCGCAAGGTTAATGGGCAATGAGGGCTTGTAAGGGAACATCGGCGCGACTGCCTCATCCACAACTTGCACATTGCTGGTGTGCATGGCGTTGGCAATACCGTATTCTTTTACTTTCTGCAGAATCGAATCATAAAGCGCGCGATTCGTATCCACCTCGCGTTTCAACATCTGATAGTTGATCGCTTTCGGTCCTTGATCGAGAACCACCGACGACTGCGACTCATAATTGCCGCTGATCAACCGCTCTCGCCGGACCGACCCTTCATAGTCATTTTTGATACTATCCACCACCCGGCCTAAGTGCCGGTCGCGAGCGCTGCGTAACTCTACCAGTTGCGCTTGCAGTCGTTGCACCACCGGATGCTCCGCCGTGAGCGAGACGCTTTGGTCGGCATATTGCCGCTGTAATTCAGAGATCTTACTCTGATAATCCCGCATGGCCGTGTCATTTAATACTTGAGGTACCGCGTCGGGAGTTGCCCCGGCGCTCATTTCATAGAGCGCTTGCTTGGAAACCCGGTCTGCTTGTGCCCGCGAAAGCTCTTCCTGCACCTGTCGAAGCTTCTGCTCAGCGAGATTCTCCTTTTGCTCCGTGATAATGAGCCCGGTTTGCTTTGCGTAGTCACGCAACCGCTGTTCCGAAATCTGAAGCTTATTGCGCAATCCTTCAAGTTCCTGGCCCAGGCGGCTATTATTCAGCCGACCGGCGGTGCCCCGCATTTCCAGACCGCGATTGATATATTCTTTGCCCAAGAGGTTCAGAAAATCTGAAATAAATTGAGGATCCTCGGCTTCGCCTGTTAACTCCACCATTCGGGTGTTGGTAATCACTCGGGCCTGAACATTTTGTTTTGCCTTCGCCACCATGAGCTGCAAGGCGGCTTGTCCTGGCCGATCAGCGATATTCCACACAGAAAATGGAGCCAGATCCTTACCCATTTGACTTACTTGCCGGTCGAGTAGTAGCCGAGTGAGCACCCGGGTGAGAAGCGAGCTACTTCGCATTAGCTCAACCTGGGTCATCATGTAGGTTTCGGAGGTCAGGGTAGCCCCGGGGGCGTGGGGGTCAAGATCGCGAGTATTGAGCAGATCGTTGTTCGTATCCTGAATTTCCAGGGTTACCGTGGCGCGATAGATTTTCGGCTGGGAACGCGTGTACAGGAAAGCTGCGCTCACGCACACCACCAGCATGGTCAGAATTAGCCAGAGCCGCTTCCGGATCACCTGCCACATACTCACCATGCCCTCGGGCTCGGCTAGCTTCATGACCGGACGGCGGGGCATCAAAGGTTGATTGTTGGTTCCCCATTCGGAGTAAGGCGCGGGCGCCAAGCTCCGAAGCGGTTGGGGCGCGACCATCGCTTCAACGTTGGTGTCTCTATTCACTCCCAATGTAACTCCCTATCTTCGAAAAATCATAACGCCGGTGCCGATTTGAATGGCCGTTTCTAATCCCCGGAGCCCCGCGTTTTTTGCGACGCTGGTGGGGATAAACAAAATATCATCCGCTTGCATGGAGACATCGGTACTCTTGCCATCCAGGATCTTCTTGAGGTTTACCGCGACTTCCAGCCGGTTCTCCGGATCGTTTGATTTGCGCAGCACCCGGGCGCGATCCGGGGCCGATGTCCGGTCCAGGCCTTCTGCCATGGCGAGAGCCTGCAAAACCGAAACCTTTTCCTGCGAGTTCAACACGAATCCGCCACTCTTCTTTACTGCCCCAATGACGTAGACAATTGGCGCTTTCTCGACGGCAATCACGTCCGTCGGCTGGATGAGAATGTTGTTCTGGGGCGCCCGGGCCTCCATCAGTTCCCTCAAATTGACCGCGCAGCTCGAAAACTCCCCTGACTTGTCTTTCTGCGCATGAGCCAGGGGAATCGCGCCAAAGGCTTTCGCCCGCGTAATCGTCGCCAGCGTTCCCGCGTCTGGACGCAAACCGCCCGCCAGGGAGATAATTTCCAAAAGCGTCTTGCGTCCCCGCAACTGATGAATCCCTGGTGTCGTCACCGCGCCCACCACCGTTACCGGTTGGCTCCGAAACTCCACCAAACGAACCATCACCTGCGGCTTTCGCACATAGGTCTTCAGCGACTCGGTAATTCGTTCTTCCAGTTGAGCCGGCGTCAGGCCTCCAGCCATGATTCTTCCGACCATCGGCAGCTTGAGGTGCCCGCTGCTCTCAATTCGCATGGGAGTCTGGTCGGTGAAGGGAACATCCAACACCTGAATGGTCACCATGTCATCCGCTCCCAAAACGTAATCGCTCTGGACAGCGGAATCGTTCCCGCCGGTCGGGGTGGTTGACATCAAAACTGCCGGCGCAGGGGGATTTTCAACCGCAGCCTGTCCAGCGCAAGATGGCCTTTGGAGTGCCCAAAGTGAAATCAACGCTACTAATGTGATGCGGTTCATATCCTCCTCTGAATAGCTCAACAATCGATATCACTCAGGCCCTGAGCAACGCGAAATTGGGTTCGCCGTCAGCCGGGCCACTTTGGCCCCGAAGCGGTGGCAATTTCCGATATCCAAATCGCATCGTCTCTTGAGGTCTTAGACTTTCTCG
>JAYVUQ010000623.1:0-3039 GCA_043787785.1 Bryobacteraceae bacterium | reverse complement strand
TTCATGGTAAAGCCGGCGATGGCCATACCTTCGATTAAACTATGGGGGTCATTCTGAATCAGCAGCCGGTCCTTGCAGGTGCCGGGTTCGCTTTCGTCGGCGTTGCAGACGATATACTTCGGCTTGGGCGAGGTGCGCGGGATGAAGCTCCACTTGAGGCCGGTGGGAAAGCCGGCACCACCACGGCCACGCAAGGCTGAGGCCTTAATCTCGTTGATAATGGCGTCGGCCTCCATGGCGATGGCTTTTTTGAGGCCATCGTAACCTTGGTGCGCGAGCGACGCGTCGATGCGAAATGAATTCGCCACGCCGAAACGGCGCGTCAAGATCTTCACTTCGTGCGGACTCGGTTGATTGAACATCCTAGCCATTTCCCTTTATTTCGGCGATGATCTCATCGAAGCGCGCGGGGGTTACGTGGTGATGAAAATCGTAATTTACTTCGATGGCCGGCGCCCAGGAGCAGGCGCCCATACACTCAACTTCTTCAATCGAAATCAACCCGTCAGGCGACGTTTCTTTATTACCCAAGTGGAGGCTTTTGGAAGCGTGCTGCCACAATTCCATCCCCCCGGCTAACATACAGCTGATATTCGTGCAGACTTGCACATGGTACTTACCCAGCGGCTGCTTGCGTAGCATGGAGTAGAAGCCAACTACTTCTTCCACTTGTAAGTACTCTACTTCGGCCCGGCGCGCGATCTCTTCCATCAGTTCGCGCGTAATGATACCCGTCTCATCCTGGGCAAAGATGAGCATGGGAATAACGGCCGACCGCTTGCGGCCCTCAGGATAGGCGTCGAGAATTTTCTGCCAGCGCGCCTGGGTGGCTTCGGAAAGCTGGATGCTCATCGGTCGACGTCTCCCAAAACGAAATCCATACTGCCGAGGCCCGCGATCGAGTCCGCGATGAGCCCTCCTTCGATCATGGCCGGCAGCGCTTGCAGATTGCCGAAGCTCGGCGTGCGCATGTGCACGCGGTAAGGTTTTGAGCCGCCATCGCTGACGATGTAATAGGCCAACTCGCCGCGGGGCGATTCGACGGCCACGTAGGCCTCGCCTTTGGGCACCGCGAAACCCTCGGTGACAATCTTGAAATGGTAGATAAGCGCTTCCATCTGCGTCTTCATCTTTTCGCGCTCCGGCAGCATCACCTTGGGCGCGTCGGCCTTAAAGGCGCCCTCGGGCATCCCGGCCAGCGCCTGCTGAATGATGCGGGTGGACTGCCGCATTTCGTCCATGCGCACCTGATAGCGCGCATAAACGTCGCCTTCCTGGCGCGTCGGAATGTCGAAATCGAACTGGTCGTAGCCCGAATAGGGCTCACTCTTGCGAATGTCCCAGGCGAGGCCCGCGGCGCGAATCATCGGGCCCGTAACGCCGAGATCCAGCATGGCGTCAAGCGGAATGTGGCCCACACCCTGGGTGCGGTTCTTCCAGATCGGATTCTCGTCGAGCAGGCTTTCGTATTCGTCTACCTTCGAGGGGAACGCATCGATGAACTTCTGAATCGTTTCGAGGCCCCCGCGCGGATGATCGAGCGCCAAGCCGCCGATGCGGATGTAGCTGGTCATCATGCGCTGGCCGGAGAACATCTCGAAGATACGCAGGATGTCTTCGCGTTCGCGCATGCAGTAGAAAAACATGCTCATCGCGCCGATATCGAGCGCGTGGGTGCCGAGCCACACTAAGTGGCTATTGAGCCGGGTAAGTTCCGCCATCAAGACGCGCGTGTAATTCGCGCGGGCCGGAATCTCCAGGCCTAAGAGGCGCTCAACGGTGAGCGCGTAGCAAAGGTTATTCGAAAGATTGGCCAAATAATCGACGCGATCAGTCAGCGGCGTGCCCTGCGCGTAGAACTTAGCTTCAAACTCTTTTTCGATGCCGGTATGAAGATAGCCAATATCCGGCGCGGCGGTCAAAATGGTTTCGCCGTCCAGTTCGAGCACGATACGCAACACGCCGTGGGTGGACGGATGCTGCGGACCCATATTGAGGGTCATCTTCCGCGTGCTGCCCGTCTCCGGCGAGGCGATTAAGGTATCTTCCATGTCGTTAGCCCTCCTGATAGCTGTACTTGTGGCCATGCACCGGGAAATCTTTTCGTAGGGGATGGCCATCCCAGCCTTCAGGCATTAAGATGCGGCGCAGATCCGGATGATGGAGGAAGGTGACGCCGAAAAGGTCAAAAACTTCGCGCTCATACCAGTTAGCGCTACGCCAAACGCCCACCAAGGACTCCACTTCCGGGCACGTGCCGGGCAGGGTGACTTTGAGGCGCAGACGACGGTTGTGAGTGATGGAATGCAGTTGGTAAACCACTTCAAAGCGGGGCTCGCGCGGATGCCAGTCCACGCAGGTGACGGCGCTGAGGCGTTCGTAGCCTTGTTGAGTTTTGAAGAAATGGCCCAAGGCGACCAATTGCGCGGGATTCACCGCCAAGGTGACTTCCCCATAGGATTCCTGGCCGGCGGAGATGGCTCCGGGCAGAGCTTCCGCCGCAGCAGCCACATCGGGCCGGGCTAAAACAGACTCAGCAATCATAAAATTTCTTTCCTGACATTAACGCCGGCCAGCCACTTCCAGCTCATCTTTCAACATCAGCTCCAATGCCGTGGGGGGCTTGTGCGCCTTGCTGGTTTCGGTTTGCGTCCAATCGAGCGCGCCCTTCTTCCAGGTATAGAAGAAGCCCGCCAGAATGAAAACCACGAAAGAGACCATCTCAAACCAGGCAAATAGCTTCAGTTCGCGAAATACGACGGCCCACGGATAGAGAAACACCGCTTCAATGTCGAACAAGATAAACAGCATGCCGACGAGGTAAAATTTGACGCTAAAGCGTTCGCGGGCATTGCCGGTAGGGATGATGCCGCACTCGTAGGGCATCTCTTTGACGCGATTTTTGACCCTCTGGCCGATCAGGAGCCCGGCCGCAACCATGCCTCCCGCGACCATCACGGCCAAAAAGATCTGGACCAGGAGGGGAAAGTATTGTTGCGCTAGGCTTTCTGGCATTTGTTCGTAGAGGCTTTATTTTCA
>JAYVUQ010000622.1:0-3538 GCA_043787785.1 Bryobacteraceae bacterium | reverse complement strand
GACCACCAATGCGGCGCGTGTGGGACGCATCGCCGGCCGGTGGCGCGGGTTGCACGCCGGGGAACGCGCTGACCTGGTGGCATTCGACGTTGCGGAGGGCAAGCTGGCGGTGCGACAGGTCTGGATGGGCGGAGAGCGAGTGTACTTGGCATGACCCCGTATCGATTCTTGTCCTGGACGGTAAAGGGCCACCTGGCGCTGCTGCCGGTGCTGCTGCTGTTCGCTTGGCTGGATCCGCGGGAGTTGGCGGGCGCGAACCTATGGTGGAAGCCGATCAAGTTCTTTGTAAGCGTTGCGGTGTACCTGCCCACGGTAAGGTATTTATTGCAATGGACGAGCGGCCGGACTTTGCGCTGGGTCGGCTACGGCACGGCGCTGACCATGATTGGCGAGAACCTTGCCGTCGGGGGCCAAGCGGCACGCGGCGTGGCTTCGCATTTTAATGGTGCTTCGGTATTTGACGCTGTGGTGTTCGCCTTGATGGGAGTGTTGATCATGATCAACACTTTGTTGCTGACGTGGCTGTTGGGGTGGCACTGCGCGAACCGGGTGCCGACGGGCGCTGGCCAACGCTGGGGGATTCGCTGGGGGCTATTGGCGACCCTGCTAGCGAGTGTGATTGGCGGCCTGATGATTGCGAACCAGGGCCACACCTTCGGCGCGCCGGACGGGGATGTGGGACTTCCCTTCCTCAACTGGAGTCTGCGCGCGGGCGATTTGCGCATTGCGCATTTCATGGGCCTGCATGGAATGCAGGCGCTGCCTTTATTAGGTTGGGCGGTTGACCGGAGCGGAACGCCGCGGGGCTGGTTGTTGGTGGCCGTGGCGGCAGTAGCCTATTTGGCGGCGGTGGCACTGCTGATGCTGCAGGCCCTGGGGGGCAAGCCGCTGGTGGCGTGGCTCGATTTCGCCCCAGGCGGCGGCGTTTCTGGCAGGTTACTCCAGAAACCGCGCCGCCAGATCTGGAGTGGGCAGCCAGCACACTTCCTTACGGCCGAACCATTGGTAGCGGTGACGCGCTATGAAACGGTAGATGGCGTTGCGCAAAAAGCGCGGCAACACGCGACCCAGCGTCACCCAACTCCAGGGCCCGCCCAGGCTGGCGGCGATGCGCAGGGCGGCGTCGCTTTCGACGTAGGCTCGCCCATCCTCAATCAGCGTCACACTGTCGATGGTGACGCCATACTGGGCTCGCAAGGCCGTCCCGGTAATCGACTGCAGCGAGGCGAAGCGATAGCGGACGGCAGGGTCGTGCGCGATGACGAAGCGGACCGACCCCTCGCAGAGGTTGCAAGCGCCATCGAAAAGAATGATCGGCCCCAAGCTCCAGGATAGCTACAATAACGCCATGCGCGTTTTCACGCTTTTGCTGTTGGGCGTTCGTTTGGAAGCCATCGATATAGCCGCCGTCGACCGGCTGGTCGAGTCGGCGCTCGGCACCTGGGCCTCGCCCGGTGCGGCGGTGGCCATTGTGGAGAATGGCCGGATCGTCCACGTGAAAGGCTACGGTGTCAGGGAACTGGGCAAGCCGGAGCCGGTGACGGGTGACTCGCTGTTTGAGATCGCCTCTACCACCAAGGCCTTCACCGCCTTGACGGTAGCGTTACTCGCGGATGACGGCAAGCTCGACTGGGACGACCCCGTGCGCAAGCACTACCCCACCTTTCGGTTGCTGGATCCGTTGGCCAGTGAGAACGTCACGGTGCGCGACCTGCTGAGCCATCGTACCGGCCTGCCTCGCCACGATGCCCTTTGGTATCAGACGAATCTGTCGCGGGCCGAGATCATTGAGCGCATTGGCGCCGCCAAGCCCAACAAGCAGTTCCGGCAGGAATACCAGTATCAGAACATCATGTTCCTGACGGCCGGCGAACTGGTGGGCCGCGTGGCAGGCGTCACTTGGGACGACTTTATCAGGCAGCGCCTTTTTACGCCGCTGACGATGACCCGGACGACGACCCGCCACAACGAGGCAATCCAACAAGCCGACCGTGCGATGCCGCACCGGAAAACCAAAGATCAGGTAAACACCTTCGATTGGGTAAACTTCGACAACGCCGGTGGGGCGGGTGCCATTAACTCCTCGGCGCGCGACCTGGCCCAATGGGTGTTGCTGCACGCGAGCGGTGGCGAATACCAGGGCGGCCGTGTAGTTTCGCTGAAGAACCTGGAAGAGACTTACCAACCTCAAACCGTGATCCGCGCGACAGTGGCGTCGCGGGCGCTGAATCCAGAGACGACGCAGAACACTTATGCCCTGGGATGGAATATCGCCCACTACCGGGGCCATCGCATTCTGGGCCACGCCGGGGTGTTAGATGGCTTTCGTGCCCGGGTGACCCTGATTCCCGAGACCAAGAGCGGGATCGTGGTGCTGGCGAACCTGGGCCGGACGGATCTGCCGGAGTCGGTGACGAATTCCTTGGTTGACTTACTCCTGAACTTACCCGCCAGGGACTGGGACAGTTACTTAAAGGCTGAAGTTACCAAGCAGGAGGCCGCCGACGAAGCGAAGCGGCTGGAGAAGATCGCCAAACGCGTGAAAGATACCCATCCGGCCAAGCCGTTGGGCGAATATGCGGGTACTTACAGCGAACCGGCCTACGGCACGATTCAAATCAGCGAGGACCAGGGGCACTTAGTTCTGAAGTGGGCTAACTTTTCCGCCCAGCTTGACCATTGGCACTATGAAACCTTCCGCACGAATACCAAGAACGCCCTGCAAAATGAGGATGCGCTCTTCACCCTGGATGCCGCCGGCCAACCGACGCGGCTGCGCTTCCTTGAAGCCGACTTCCAAAGGACACCCTCGAAATGACGACTTTGCTGATCTTAGCCCTCGCCGCCCAGGCGCTGGACCCGCTCTCCGCCGAGTTCGACCGGATTGGCCGGTTGTCTTCCGGCACCATCGGGGCGACGGCGATCCATGTGGAGACCGGACGGCGCGCGACATTGAATGGCCAGGAATCCTTCCCGATGGCCAGCAGCTTCAAGGTGCCCATTGCGATTGAGTTACTCGCTCGCGTGGACGCAAGCCAGGAGCAACTGGACCGCATGGTGACGCTGAAACTGGATGACTATCACCCGGGCTCCGGCACGTTGACGGCGCTGTTCAATCCGCCCGGAGTGGAACAACCGGGCGTCGCGCTTTCCCTGCGACACTTACTCGAGTTAATGCTGCGCATTTCGGACAACTCGGCAACGGACGTGTTACTTCGGGAAGTGGGCGGCCCGGAAGTAGTGAATCAGCGCCTGAAGTTACTCGACGTGAAGGGCATTACGATGAGTGGCCCCACCAAGACGATGATCGAGAACTGGCGGGCGGACAAAGAGGCTTTCAATAAAGATAAGCGTGACTCATCGACGCCGGACGGCATGGCGCTGCTGTTGCAAAGGCTCGCGTTGGGCAAGGCCCTTTCGCCGCAAAACACGGGCTTGTTACTGGACATCATGCGCCGTTGCGATACCGGCGAAGGCCGGCTGAAAGGTATTCTTCCCGCAGGTACGATCGTGATGCACAAGACGGGTTCGATGGGCG
>JAYVUQ010000621.1:0-4773 GCA_043787785.1 Bryobacteraceae bacterium | reverse complement strand
CTTATTGTACGCCTCTGGGCTGCGGGTGACCGAACTTTGCCGTTTGGAGACCGCCGACCTGAACGCTGAACTCGGAGTGCTGCGGGTGTTGGGCAAAGGCAACAAGCAGCGGATGGTGCCGGTGGGTAAGCAGGCCCTGGCGGCTATCGAGACCTATCTGAATTTGGCGCGGCCGCAGATACTGAAGAATCGGGTGTCGAAGCATTTGTTTATTACGGCGCGGGGCGGCCCGCTCACCCGGCAAGGCTTCTGGAAAGCGTTGGGCCTACGTGGCAAACGCGCAGGCATTTTTGCGGGGCTGAGCCCTCACGTGCTGCGCCACACCTTCGCTACGCATTTGCTGGAAGGTGGCGCTGATCTTCGCAGCGTGCAGACGATGTTGGGCCATGCCGACATCTCCACCACGCAAATCTACACGCATATCGCGCGATCCAGGCTCCGCCAAGTCGTCGATCAACACCATCCCCGTGCCCAGCGCTCGCGCGCTCCGATACTCCTGGAGCAAGACGCGAGTTCGCGAAAGGACCCTCATGAGTGACTATATGTTCATGCTCGAGAGCCGGCTGAGCTCCGAGCAGAATCGTGCTTTTGGCGCCGTCGTGGCCGCGGCCGAATCGGAGAATAACCTTTTCCTTACTGGCGGCGCCGTCCGCGACTTACTCGGCCATTTCCCCATCCGAGACTTAGACTTTACCGTGGAGGGGACGCCGAGTAAATTGGCGAAGGATCTGGTGAAATCGGCCGGCGCGGAGATTATCGCCGAAGATAGTCATCGGAAGAGTGTGGACCTATTATTCCCCGGAGACGTTTCCGTGGAAATTTCGATGTCCCGATCGGAGCGCTATCCGCAAGCTGCCGGGAAGAAAGGGCCGACGCGGCCGGTGGTGACTCCGGGGCCGATTTACGATGACTTGAAGCGGCGGGACTTTACGATTAACTCGCTGGCGCTTTCGCTCAATCGGGCCTCGCGGGGGTTACTGCTGGATCCGAACAACGGCTTGGCCGATTTGGAGCTGAAGCAACTGCGCACGGTGAGTAACTACTCGTTTTACGACGACCCCAGCCGCATTCTGAGGCTGTTTCGCTATCAGGCCCGCTACGGCATGACGCTCGATGAGCGTACGGCGAATCACCTCGTGAATAGCTTAACGGCGGGCATGGCGGAGCAGATTCCTGCCGACGCAAAACATCGTGAATTGTTGGCGATTGCGCGTGAATCCCACATGGCGGAAATTTTCCGGCTACTCGAGGAGCGCGGACTTACTTCGCTCTTTGCCTCTTCGCTTACCGGGGCCAAATTCAACGCGCTGGGATTGGGGAAACTCGAAAAAGCCAAAGCGCTCGTGCCCTTCGGCGTGGACTTACATACCGACCACGTGGCCATCTTTCTCTCGACGTTGACCGAGAAGTTTTCGCCCAAAGATAAGACCGCCCTGATCCAGACTTCGCAACTGACGAAGACGGAAGCCGACAACTGGCAGAAGTTGGAAGCCAAAGCGAAGAAGTTGGAGAAAGAGCTGGTGGGCCCGAAGTTACAACGCGCTTCGAAGCTATATTATGAATTGATTGCCTCGCCGGGAGACCAGATCCTGTATCTGTTACTGCATTCGACGCAGCGCATTGTGCAGGATCGGATTAAGAATTTCCTGCAGAAGCATGTGCTGGTGGCGGAGGAGGTGACGGATGCCGATGTGGAAGCCGCTGGCTTTGTGCGAGGAACGCCGAAATTCGCCAAGGCCAGAATCGATCTTACTTCCAAGCATTTGGACGCGCGTCCGAAAAAAGTGGAAGTGCTGCCTGAGCCGCCACCCCCACCGGTCCGCGGGCCAGGCCGGCCCCCGGGACGCCCTCCTGGACGCCCGGCGCAGGCGTGAGTTACTAACACCGCCACTAACAGCGCCACGCGCAGCGACGACACTCTCGCGAAACGGTGAGGGTGCCCGTAAGGGGAATTTAGTAACTTTCCTGTGCCGTCCATCGTTGATTCAGCATTCCGGCCAGCTGTTCCGCCGGCAGCGGGAAGGCCAAGTGAATGCGAATCGTTTGGTTGAAAAATGCCAGTTCCAGGCTCGGGCCGTGCTGATCTTTTCGCACCATCGACGTGAGGAACTCACTGGCAGGCAGGAATTGCTGGCGCCACCAGGAATGAATCACCAGGCCATCGGCACGGATTTCGTACCAATTCAGCAGGTGACGCAGACCATGAAAGTTCATGGCGCCTTGTAAGGTGCCGCCCACCACGAGCAGGCCAAAGACGAGCAGGCCAGCGCCACCTGGGCTGACCGCTGTAGAAACACAGCCCGCCCACAGGATGGGGGCGGCGACAGAGTAGGCGGCATGCGCCCGCTCGGCAACGCTGGGTTCAAGGATGCAATTGAGCGGGGCCGGAACGTCCATCTGCTGATCCTGCGGAGCCTGTGCCCAAATCCCAGTTAACACGGCGAAGTGCAGATCGCCGAAGCGGCGGCACGTGGTGGGGACGCGGAGCCGGGTGGAGCCGCCTTCGACGACCAAATCACCGGTGAGGCGGGAAAATCTTGCCCTTTCCATCCCGCTGAAACTCAGCATCCGGCGACGGAATAAGCCTTGCGCGGCTATACCTTCCGGGGATAGTTCAAAGAACTGGAGACTGGCCGCGATCCGATTGAGGTGATAGATCGCCAAGGGTGCCAGGATCAGGAAGAAATAGCGAACGGTGCCGGACAGCGGCAACGACTCGTCGGTAACCAGCACGAGACCCAGCGCGAACAGCGAGACAATGGCTATGCTGCTGGCGGGAGTCATGGGCCGGAACGTATGCCGCATCGTTCCCCTATTTTAGTGCGGTTGGCGATGGTTGCCAATGGCTAATTCCTTAGGACCCATTTCGTTTTTACCTAGTACGCCTAGGTCCCTTGTATGTGTGGACTGACGCCGGCAATCTGCCGATGAGTCCTTATTGATCGCGCGATTTCTCCTTAACTTCCTGGTCGCTTCTTGCGCAATCGCCGCCACCGTGCAACAGTCCGGCCTGGGGTTGGAAGCGAGCGAGCAGAGTTGTGCCATTTCGCGTTCCGGTAACGCTTTCGAATCGACAGCGCGGCAGGCCTTTTATCGCCTCATTTTGGCCAACGTCGCCGCGACAGACCGGCTGACGATTGATTGGGTAGATCCGAATGGCGCGGTTTCGGTGAGCGTACCCTATGACCAACTTCCGGCGGCGCCGTCGCTTTGTTTCGTCAGCCAACTGCCGATCGCCGGGTTTGCGCCAGCGTCGCAGCCTGGAGAGTGGCGGGTGAGAGTTCTGATGAATGGCGTCGTCCTGCGGGAAAATACGTTTCGGATCAAGGCGGATTCGCAGGCGAGTGGCGTGGTGATTCGGGCCGCGAATTTGCGTGAAGTGTCGGCGGCCGAATCTGAATTGGTGATCGACGGCCTAGGTTTCGCGCCAGACTCAGTGGTGAATATCGCTCAATACACCGCATCCGGCGGATGGACCTACCTGCATCATTTATTCCCGGCAACGTTCAGCGCGGCGCGCATCACCGTGCGCTTGCCGGCGCTGGCGGCTGCCGAGTATCTCGTCATTCTGCGGAACGCCGATGGCCGGTTCAGCGCTCCGGCGCGCTTCGTGATTTCCCGCGGTGGCTACTATCGATTGCCCACGCCGGCCGGGCAGGCCTGGATGCTGACGCAGGGACCCTATGGGTCTTTCTCGCACTGGGGGCGGAGCATGCACGCTTACGATATTGCGCCGCTCGGGGGCACCTGTGTGGTGGCGATGCGGGGCGGCATGGTTTCGGCCTACGACCTTAGTTATGGCCAAACGCCGAACCTGCGGATTTTCGGCAACTACATAACGATCGCGCATGACAACGGCGAGTTTAGCCATTACGCGCATCTGCGTACCGGATCGTTCCGGGTGCGGACGGGGCAGACGGTGGAGCAGGGGCAAGCGCTGGCGACCGTGGGCACATCCGGGTATTCGTTTGGGACGCACGTCCATGTCCACGTGACGCGATCGCATTGGATTTCGACGCCTAGCATTCCCTTTCAATTTGAGGATCTGCCGCCGGCCTCGCGCGCGGGCTTTCGCGGGACGTTTGCGTCGGGGAACGCATCGCAATACGCCAATTGCCACAGCAACGCTATGCCTCCCGTGCAACTAAGCGGGGTGAGCCACGGTGTGGCCGCGCCCACGGCGGTGAAGCCCACCTGGACTGGCCAAGTGGCGATTTCAGATTGGTGGAGTAAGACGACGACGGTGGTGCGCGGTGCGCGGGCGTTCGACATCAAAGTTACCTGGGACGGCACGTCCTACGATCTGGATCTGCATTTGGTGAGCCCGTCGGGGCGGCACTTTAGCCCCTGGGACGATACGACGGGCTATGTGCCGGCTAACTTGACGAAGACCTTTCGCATCCCGAATCCCGAGCCAGGAGTTTGGCGCGTGTCGGTGCAAGGTACACGCGGCGCCGGCGAAGCGATTCCGTTCCGGGTTTTTCAAGCCGCGCTTTAGGAAAGCATGTTATTAAAGAGAAATGCGTTTGTTTCTCGCTCTTTTTGCCATGGCCGCCTTGGCCTTCCCGGCGGCTAAGCCGAAGAGGCTGCCAGCGACGCCGCGGGCCAAGCCCACGCTGACGATTGACCATATCATGCAGGGCGCAAATTTTTATGGCTTCGAGCCTAAGGAAGTGCGTTGGAGCGGCGACAACCAGCGCCTATATTTCCGGTGGAAACAATGGACCGATGCGCCGGAACACGACTTTGACCTGTACGTGGTAAACCGCGATG
>JAYVUQ010000620.1:0-2347 GCA_043787785.1 Bryobacteraceae bacterium | reverse complement strand
GCAAAGGAGATAGGGTGTATGGGCAACCGCGTTTACATCTTTGACACGACGTTGCGGGATGGCGAGCAATCGCCGGGCTGCAGTATGACGGTGGCGGAAAAGCTGCGGATGGGCCGGAAACTGGCCGATTTGGGCGTCGACATCATGGAAGGCGGATTTCCGATTGCCTCCGATGGCGACTATGAGGCTGTGCGCGCCCTCAGCGTGGAGTTTCCGGAGATGAGGGTGGCGGCGCTGGCGAGGTCCAATCAGAAGGATGTCGAGCGGGCGGGGCAGGCGCTGGAAAAGGCGAAGCAGCCGCGGATCCACACCTTCATCGCGACGAGCGACATTCACCTTGAGTACAAGCTGAAGAAGACGCGCGAGCAGGTGCTCGAAGATGCCGTGCGGGCCGTGGAACTGGCGCGAAGCTATGTGGACGACGTGGAGTTTTCGGCCGAGGACGCCACAAGGACCGACCTCGACTATCTGGAGCAGGTATCCCGGGCCGTCGTGGCGGCTGGCGCGACTACCGTGAACTTGCCCGATACCGTGGGATTCTCCGTGCCGGAGGAATACGCCGAGATGATTGCGCGAATGGTGAGTGCCATCGGCGATAAGGCTATCGTCAGCGTACATTGCCACGATGATTTAGGCCTGGCCGTGGCGAACTCCATTGCGGCGGTACAGGCCGGCGCGCGGCAGATTGAATGCACCATCAACGGGATTGGTGAGCGCGCGGGCAATGCGGCGCTGGAAGAGATTGTGATGGCGTTCAAGACGCGTCCGGATCGTTTGCCATTTACTACGGGCATCGTAGCGAAGCATCTTTTTCCCGCAAGCCAGTTACTCACCTCTATCATTACTTTCGGCCCGCAACCCAACAAGGCGATTGTGGGCGAAAATGCCTTCGCGCATGAGGCCGGTATTCACCAGGATGGCTATTTAAAGAATCCGTCCACTTACGAAATAATCAACCCGCTATCAGTAGGCGTTCCGGAGACCCGCTTAGTGCTGGGGAAACACAGTGGCCGCCATGCGTTGAAGCAGCGGGCTGAGGCCTTGGGCTTCACGCTGGGTAAAGACCAGTTAGACGACTTCTATACCCGCTTTACCGAAATGGCTGACCGCAAGAAGGGTGTGCGCAATGACGAAATTGCGGCCCTGCTCAGGGAAATCGGGGCGATGGCCGCCTCGGCAAACTAGGTTTTATGAAATTCAATATTCTTTCTTTGCCCGGCGACGGGATCGGGGTAGAAGTGACGCGCGAAGCCATCAAGGTTTTGCAGGTCGTCGCCGGCCGTTATAAGCATGAGGTGGCGGTGCGCGAGGCGCTGCTGGGTGGCATCGCCATTCAACAGACGGGTACGCCGTTCCCCGATGAGACGCGCGCCCTGGCCCTGGAAGCCGACGCCGTTCTGATGGGCGCGGTGGGTTTACCGGGCTTCGAGAAAGAACCGCTGGAGAAACGTCCCGAAGGTGGTCTGCTGGGGATCCGTCGCGCGATGGGTGTTTACGCCAACCTGCGGCCCGTGTTTCTGTTTGAGAGCCTCATCGAAAGTTCGCCGCTGAAGAACGACTTAGTGCGCGGCACGGACATGTTGATCGTTCGCGAGTTACTCGGTGGCCTCTACTACGGGCAGCCCAAAGGTATTGAGGGCGAGTATCCTAACGAACGCGCCGTAAATACGATGGTCTACACGCGCATGGAGATCGAGCGGATTGCGCGCATGGCTTTCCAGTTAGCGCAAGGACGTCGCAAAAAGGTAACCAGCGTCGACAAAGAAAACGTCATCGACTGCTCCCGCCTCTGGCGTCGTGTCGTGATGGACGTGCATAAAGAATTTCCCGATGTCGAGTTACAGCACCAGTTGGTGGATAGCTGCGCGATGTTACTCATCACCAAGCCCAAAAGCTTCGACGTGGTGCTCACCGAGAATATGTTCGGCGATATCTTGAGCGACGAGGCCTCGGTGCTGGCCGGCTCCATCGGCATGCTGCCTTCGGCGTCGATTGGCGCGCAGAAGGCGAACGGAGTGTTTGCGGGCCTGTATGAGCCAGTACACGGTTCAGCGCCGGATATTGCGGGCCAGAATAAGGCCAACCCGCTGGCGGCGATCGGCAGTGTCAGCGCGATGCTTGAATACAGCTTCGGGTTGAAAGAAGAAGCGGCGGCCATTACCCGCGCGATGGAAACAGTGCTCAAGAGCGGCGATGTGACTGCCGATTTGGGCGGAACGAAGACGACGGTTCAGGTAGGCGACGCGCTTTGCGCGGCGCTGCAATAAGGAAGTTACCCCGTGAGTAAACCGAAGACAATTATCGAGAAGATTTGGGAGTCGCATGTCGTGGCGCAAGCCCCACCGGC
>JAYVUQ010000619.1:0-2315 GCA_043787785.1 Bryobacteraceae bacterium | reverse complement strand
GTTCGCGCCAATTCTCCAGCGATACCCGCCGCCCTAGTCGTCCTAACAAGGAGGCGGACCACCACCAGGGCCGTCCTTCAATACCGCCAGCAACGCGGCGATGGTGCTATCCATTTGCCGCAACCACGATCCGGCCGGCTGCGTCGCCAAAATCGCTTTCACTTTCTTCAAAGCATCCTTAATTTCTCGGGCCGCCTGTTTCTCTTTCAGTGGCGCGGGCTTCGCACCTTTCGTGATTGGCGGCTTCGGCGGCGCCGGCTTCTTCACGGCCTTCACGGCCTTGATGCCCTTGCTGGGCTGCTTTTTCTTGATGGCCATCTTACTTACTCCTTCGGTTACGAACAGTCATGTTTAGTTACCATACTTTGTGCTAGCCTCGCAACATGCCTGCCTCGATTGATGCCCGGCTCCGGCTGGTGCCCGTCCGCGAAAAGCTGGCCGCCTTGCTTCGGACCGAAGTTTTTCCCCTCGAAAAATTCCTTGTCGCCACCTCCAACACGCTCTCCGCTGAGGAAGTAAGTCTCAGGTCGGACGTCCTCGATGGTGTCTCGCACGCGCTCGAAGGGCTGTATGTTCATCTGCCCTTCAAACGTTCGCGTTACGGGGCCAATCCCATCGACCGCTTTCGTGCTCTGGCCAGAAATTTGCCCCTCCTCACCGACCTCAGTTTCAATAGCTTCCTGCTGGAAATCTTCCGGGATCTGCACGATCCCCACACCACTTACTATCTGCCCGAACCCTATAAGTCGGCCACGGCATTTCTCCCCTTTTTGATCGAAGATTGTTACGACCACGGCGAGGCTCGCTACGTGGTGACGCGCGTCTCGCCTCACTTTCAGTGGGCCGGGTTCCGGCGCGGCGTGCAGATTACGCACTGGAACGGTATGCCGATGGAAATGGCCGTGTCCCAATTGGCGCAGCGCGAAAACGGGGCCAACCCTGCCGCTCGCCTGGCTTTCGCCATCGCCAGCATGACGGTGCGCCCCTTGCGCTATCAATTGCCCCCGGATGATCCTACCGTGATGATTCGCTTCACGACTGGCGGACAAGATCCTCGCGCGGCGGAGATGTTGATCGACTGGTCAGTCTTTCAGAAGCCACGCCGGTCGGATCCGGCGGTGAAGGGCCCAGCCACTCGGGCAAAGTACGCGACGACTTCCGACAGCAAGAACCTTCGAAACGTGGATACCCACGACGTGCGTCGCGTGCTTTTTAGCAAGCCATTGCTCGAAGAAGATGTTTGGGCCGGGAGAGAGTTGGACGGCGCGGTTTCCTACAAGTTCTTCGAGCCCGATAATTCCCTTCGGGTAGGGATCATTCGCCTCCGTTCGTTCGATTGGGAACACACGAGCTTCATGGCCGCTCTTTGCAAGGTGGTTGAGGAAATGCGAAGTCGGGCCCCGCTCGCGCTCCTCCTGGATGTCCGTGGGAACTCCGGCGGCAACATCTGGAACGGCGAGGAACTGCTGCAGTTGTTCTGCCCCGGGCCCATCACTCCGGCTTACTTTCAATTTTTAAACACACCGCTCGCCCGGCGTCTGGCCGCACCCGAGTCGACAGCCGAGCCGGAGCCGGTGGCTGCGGCCACCAATCCTTTCGCCATGTCATTAGAACTGGCGAAGGCCATTCCGTTGCCAACCAACGATTTCCGCGCTTTCGGGCTCGAACACGACACCGGCGCACTCTACTCGCGCGCGGCGCAGATCACTTCGGCCGCGGCGGCCAACCAGGTCGGCCAGCGTTACTTCGGCCGCGTCGCCTTGATCACTGACGCCATGTGCTACAGCACCACGGATATCTTCGCCGGGGGCTTCCAGGATCACCGCATCGGCCCCGTCGTCGGAGTGGACGACAGCACCGGCGGCGGTGGGGCCAATGTTTGGTTCTACAGCAAAGATCTCGAAGGCCGCGACCTCGACCACGGGCAAAAGTTCCCGCCCCTTCCCGCCGGGTCGGAGATGGGCGTCTCCGTGCGCCATTGTCTGCGTACCGGACGGTTTAATGGTGACATCCTCGAGGACTTTGGCGTTGCGCCGGACCATCGTTATCTCCTCTCCAAAATCGATCTCCTCGAGGGCAACGACGGCTTGTATGACTTCGCCTTTTCGAAGCTTCTTTATGGCGAGAGCTTGAAGGAAATCAACGTCGATCTCCAGGTGAAAATCCCCCCGCCGGACCCCGCAGTTTCCGACCCCCTCTGGCACGACATCAAAGTCTACTTTCAGACCACGGGCATTCAACTCTGCGAGTTGCTCATCAATGACAAAGTGGTCGCGCTCTTCGATGCCCTCGAAGGCGGATATCGCGGCGAGCAT
>JAYVUQ010000618.1:0-3083 GCA_043787785.1 Bryobacteraceae bacterium | reverse complement strand
TAGCCGTCCATGGTCATGCCGGGCATTTCGGCGAGGTGGGTGCGGAGAGCAGCCGGAGTGGTTTGGACGTAGGCAATGGTATCTTTGCGGGCGGCGCGGAAGGCGGCCAGGGTTTCAGCGGTGGTCATCCACTTGTTGCTGGGGACGAACATTTCGGGGGCTTTGGCCTTTACGTCTCGTGAGGAGATGGCCTTGACGACGGCCTCGTCCTTGCCCTGGGTGAGGACGAGTTTTTCGGGAGGAGCTGGGGGGGACTTCATCACCTGAGCGGTGACCATGCCGAAGAGGCCACGTTCGGTGAGGGCGAGGTGCTCGAGGCAATCGGCGACCGACCAACGGTCCGGCGCAGCATGGTAGGCGAGTTGAGCGGGGCTGAGGGTTTGGATGGTGTCGGTGATCTGCTTTTGGGTGGCATGGAGGTAGCTCATGGCACGGTCGCGCTCAGCTTGGGTAAGAGGGACGTCCTGGGCAAAGGCCAGCGAGAGGGCAAACAGCGGCAGTAGGAGGCGCATGTCTTTATTTGTAGCATGCCGGATTTGTGGCCAAGCCGGATTAGTAGCAAGCCGGGCTAAACCATTGCCCGTCTGTTGCCGATAAGGAAAGGAAGAGCAGGAAGCTGTCGTTGAGGACGTGCGTTACTGGTGACCACACCCTATATCCCAATTCGAGCCCATGCGCCCCTGGAAGCAGGAGAGCTAGGGCTATCTTGTACCCCTGAGATTCTCTTTACCGGTCCGACGGACACATCGACGATCCTGATTGTCGACGATGCCGAGATCAACCGGCGAATGATCCGGGCGATGCTACAGGGCGGGCGAACCGGGCAATCGAAGCAGTATAAGCTGCTGGAATGCCGGCGGCCATCGGAAGCCCTCGCTGTCGTGAGCCAGGAGAAGGTAGACCTGGTAATCTGCGAGTTCATTATGCCCGAAATGTCGGGGCCGGAATTCTGCCAGCGTTTTCGCGCCAACAAGAAGACTTACCTGACGCCCGTACTGATGCTGACGAGCGTCCAGGGTAGCGAGCATGAGATTGCGGGCATCGCCTCCGGCGCCGACGAATTTTTGTTAAAGCCATTGCAGCCGGCCGTTTTACGGGCGCGGGTGACGGCGATGCTGCGGCACAAGGCGGCAATCGATTCCCTGGAGGAGGTGGAGTCGATCCTGTTCACCTTGGCCCAAACCGTCGAACAGCGGGACCACTATACCGGCGCACATTGTCAGCGCCTAGCCACCTACGCCGTGGCCATGGGTTTGCGGATTGGCTTGCCACGCGAGCAGTTGCTGGCGCTTTACCGGGGCGGCTTTTTGCACGACATCGGCAAGATCAGCGTGCCCGACGCGATTCTGTTCAAAGACTCGTTACTGACCCAGGATGAGTGGGAAGTGATGCGTTCGCATACGTGGCGCGGCGAAGATATCTGCCGTGGCATGAAGAGCTTGGCGCCAGTGTTGCCGATTGTGCGCAATCATCACGAACGCTGGGATGGCACCGGCTACCCCGACGGCCTGGCGGGGGAGCGGATTCCTTATCTGGCCCGGATCCTGCAGATCGTCGATATTTATGACGCACTGACGACGGCGCGCCCTTATAAGCCCGCCCTGTCGCACCTTGAGGCCCTGAGCATTCTCTCTGACGAAGTGAAGCGCGGTTGGCGCGACCCGGAAATGGTGCGGCAGTTGCAAGACGTGTTCGATAATCCGCCGCCCGAGATGCGCGAAGCCCTTATCAGCCCGTCGCTCAGCTCCATGAGCCAAAACGTCAACAGCTAAGCCAGTACACTGAAGGCGCATGGCTTCTGTCTTCTTCTTCCTCGTCCTTTGGGCCCAAACGGGTATTCCGTCTGGCATGTCCGGTTCGGCTACCAGCGGGCGCGCCGCGCAACCCGCCAGGCCGTTACCCAAAGGCAAATCCGCCCCGAAGGTGGACTGGCGCGACGTGGCCGCGTCCGCTGGCCTTACCGCTAAGAACAGCTCTGGCGACCCGAAGCACAACAATTACATCGTGGAGACCACGGGCAATGGCGTCGCTTTGTTCGACTACGATGGCGACGGCTTGGTGGACATCTTTCTGGTGAACGCCGGGCAACTGGATGCCAAGGGTGCGCCGCAAGGGGCCAAGCACCATCTTTACCGCAATCTGGGCAATTTGAAGTTCGCCGACGTGACGGAGAAGGCGCAAATCCCCAGCACGAGTTTTGGCCAGGGCGTATGCGCCGGAGACTATGACAACGACGGCCGGTTAGACCTTCTGATTACCAACTGGGGCCCAAATACCTTGCTGCACAATGAGGGCAACGGCACCTTCTCTGACCAATCCGCAAAGCTGCCGCAGCCGAAAACGCGTTGGACCACCGGCTGCGCCTTTCTCGACTATGACCGTGACGGCGACCTGGACCTCTTCCTAGCCAACTACCTCGACTTCAACCCGGCGACCACGCCGAAGCCGGGCGCTAAGAGTCAGTGCGTGTGGAAAGGCTTGCCCGTCGCGTGCGGGCCGCGCGGACTGCCCGGGGAGAGCATGTCCCTGTTGCGCAACGATGGGGCTGGCAAGTTCACCGATGTATCCAAGACGGCCGGCGTGACGACACCCAAGAACTACTACGGCTTCACCGTGCTCACGGGCGACTACGACAATGACGGTTGGCCCGATGTATTCGTCGCCTGCGACTCGACGGCGAGCCTGCTGTTTCACAACCAGAAGAACGGCACCTTCGCTGAAGTGGGCATCATCTCCGGCGCGGCGCTGAACGAGGATGGCCGGGAACAGGCGGGCATGGGTGCCGCAGCCGGCGACTACGACGGGGATGGCAAGCTGGACATCTTCAAGACCAACTTTTCGGACGACACGCCGACGCTGTATCGCAACCTGGGCGACATGTCGTTTTCGGATGTGACGGTGCGCGCCGGTTTGGGCATCCACACGAAATTTCTCGGCTGGGGGGCGGCGTTTCTGGATGTGGATCAAGACGGCTGGAAAGATATTCTGCACGTGAACGGACACGTCTATCCGGAGGTGGATGCGGCGGGCATCAAGGAGCAGTTTGCGCAGGAGCGTACTCTGTATTGGAATCGCGGCGATGG
>JAYVUQ010000617.1:0-2643 GCA_043787785.1 Bryobacteraceae bacterium | reverse complement strand
TGGGCAACGCCTTTGTTACCGGCAGCACTGCTTCGGCCAGCTTTCCTACTACCGAGGGCGCATATCAAACCACTTACAAGGGTAATCTGGGACAGCCGAGCTTGCCGCGCTTCGGGATGCCATTTATGCGCCGCGGCGATGTCTTTGTCACGAAGATTAACCCTGGTGGCACGCAGCTCATCTACTCAACATTGTTGGGCGGGCAGCGCGAAAAATCGCCCCGTGCCTTGGCGATCGATGCGCAGGGAAACGCCTTCGTCGCGGGGTACACGTTATCCGATGATTTTCCGGTGACGGCATCGGCTTACCAGCGGCAAAATCGCGGTTCGGATCTGAATAACGATTTCTTTCACGTTGGCGATGGATTTGTGACGAAACTAAACGCAACGGGCAGCGCCTTGGTTTATTCGACCTATCTGGGTGGATCGGGCGACGACGTGGTGAACGGACTGGCAATTGACCCGGCAGGCAACGCTTATGTGACGGGCGCGACCAGTTCGACGAACTTTCCAGTGAGCTCTGGTGCTTACGCCATACGCCACCGGGGGCCGGTGGATGGCGCTTTTGAATCGATTGACGATCACCAATTGTGGGGAGATTCGTTTGTCACTAAGATCAGCGCCGACGGTGCTCGGGTGCTGCTTTCTACTTACTATGGCGGTACGGGCGATGACATTGCCATGGGAATTGTTATCGATCAATCCGGGAGCATCATAATCGGAGGCATGACGGTATCGGCGCACCTACCAGTAACCACCCACGCCACGCAGCCGCGTTTCGGTGGCCTTGCCCGGCCGTTTGTCGGCCAATGGATTGGGGGATGGCTTTGTGGCGCAGTTCGATCCCGAGTTGACCACGTTGCGCTCCGTCGATCCTGAACGCGGCGACTTACGGAACGCGAGTCGCTCCCGGTAGGCTGTTTGTGGCCTTCACCACCGCGGCCGGGCCCAAGGGCATTGTAGGTGCCGCGCTTACGCCGTCAGGGCTCTATGACACCGTCCGGTCAGAAACGCGTTTTCTATTCGATGGCGTGCCGGCGCCGCGGCCGAGGCTGGCTTCGTTGCGAATACCCTCCTGCAAAATAGCGGGAGGCTGGGCGAGGGCGATGGCGGTCGCCACGGTAAGTAAGACAAAGGTATGAGACGCCACGATAAGTTTACAGCGTAACATTCGCTCCAGTACTAATAGCGGCTGGGCAGGTGTCGATAAGGATAAATGAGCGTGGCGAACGCTCTCCGTTTCCCCAATGAACTCAGACTTATTCAACTTTCCTTCGCGTCAACCGAGTCTTGCCCGGGCGCGGGCGAGTTCCGTAGTGACCAGTGTGATCGCGCATGGTGCGGTAGTGGGAGCGCTTTGGCTCATCGGCGGACCCGTGTGGCAGGCTACGGGCGGGGCGCGGACAATCACGCGTCTGACGGCGCCACCGCGGCAGGCTACTTTATCTATGGCGCGCCTGACGCCTGTGCGACGGCGGGCGAGTCTCGTGGTGAACCCGGCGCCATCGTTAGCCGAGCCTCCCCCGCGGCTAACAGCGAGGCTATTGGCAACGCGAATACCCGTTATTGACGCACGCCCCGTGATGCGAATTGAAGCGCCACCCGAAGGGGCATTGGCGGTGACCACGCCAACTCTGCCCGCCGCGATAATGCCCCTGGTGACGGCAAAGTCAATGGTGCAAGTTGGGTTACTGGATCCGCAGCAGCACAGCGCGGCGGGTAGCTCTTTACCGGGGAGGCGCATGGTGACCGGAGGCTTCGACACGAGGGCGGCGGGAGCATCGGAATCGGCGCGACGCCTTACTAGCGCTGGCTTTGATGGTGGTGGACCACCGGACCCGACGGTGACTAAGGGCCGGGCCACGCTGTCCAACGCCGGTTTCGACCAAGCCGACGCCCCTTTGTTGCGAGCGACAGTCGCGAAGGCGGTCTCCGCCCCTTTTGAAGGCATCGAGATACTAGAAAAGCCCAGGCCGGTTTATACGGAAGAGGCCAGACGGCTGCGCATTGAAGGCACGGTGCAGTTACGTGTCGTATTTGGCGCCGCGGGCCAGATTCGCGTGGTGAGCGTGGTGAAGGGTTTGGGCTACGGACTTGACGAGGCGGCCGTGCAGGCGGCCGTAGCGATTCGCTTTCGTCCGGCGCGACGCGATGGCCGCCCGGTCGACGCTCCGGCCGTGATTCAGATTGAATTTCAAATTGCTTAGTAATCAGATGTCGGAGGAAAGAACATGATGACTCGATTCGGTCTTGCCTTAGTGGCTGCGGCCACCCTCACTTTCGCCCAGAGCCCAGTTAAGTCGAGTGAAGCGGTGGGTCGCCTGCTGGATGAGATCGTCAAGAACGAGCAGGAATTCCTCGCCAAAATGCGAGTCCTTAATCCGATCATTGAGACGTATTTGCAAGAAGATCCGGATCATCCGGATGAGGGCCCGCGGGATGATCAATATTTTCTTGGCCGAGTGAACTTAGCGGGTGGAATCGACTACGACTCTTTTCTTGACCAAGCGACGATACGTCAACGCGCCCATGGACGGCAGATTGTTTTTAAACCGGCCGGATTTGCCCAGATGATGGTTCCCGACGCGACTAACTTCGATCGTCAAACCTACAGTTTTGAGTTTGTACGACGTGAGTTTCTGGG
>JAYVUQ010000616.1:0-2867 GCA_043787785.1 Bryobacteraceae bacterium | reverse complement strand
GTTCGGCTTGACCCGAAAAAATCCCAGTCAGGACTGACCAGGTATAGGTCGCCCTTTAATCGCTGGTGCGGCAGGATGACCATCAAGTTGATGGCGTTGTACAGACCGAGTTGGAAGAGCATCAACACGATGCCGAAGGTGACGCCGACGATGGCGGTTACCAGGCGTTTGCGGTCCGATGCCAGTTGCTTCCAGGCTAACGGAATTCCCAACGGCGCGACCACGTTGCGCACCGTCCGCAATTGTTTCGTCATGGTTCGATCCGCACGGCAACCTGAAGGCCGCTCAGCCGTTCGACAGCCTGGCCTTGTTTGAGACGGATTCTCACTCGCACCACGCGCTTATCGGCCGCGGTCGCGGGGTCTGGCGGAAACAAGCGGCTTTCGCCGGCCTGCCGTAAGATCTCGTCCACCGCGCCTTGCAGTTCGCCGCTGAAGGCTTCGCCCGTGATGGTGGCCCGGGCCCCGCGCTTTACTCGGGGAAAGTCGGCGGCGTAAACCTCCGCTTCGACAAACATATGAGCGGTGTCGCCAAGGTCGAGAATGCCGCGATCGGCGGTGACTACCTCACCGGGGCGAGCGAAGATCTCAAGAACCGTGCCGTTCATCGGAGCGCGCACCAGGTTCCGCTCGGCCTCGGCGGCGGCGCGGTCACGAGTCGCTTCCGCCGCGGAGAGCTTCTTCCGGGCCACGTTGACATCCACCTCGCGGACTTGCCGCAGCCCGGCAAGCACCCCCTCCTCCCGATGCACATCTTCGAGAGCGCTCTTATAGCGGGTCTCCGCGTTTTCCACTTCCATCGCCGCGATAATTTTCTCGGCGAACAACAGCTTTCGCCGTTCGAATTCGGCCGCTAAATTGGAAGCTACGAACTTTTGTCGAGCCAGGATCGCTTCCTGGGCGGCGATGGAAGCCTGTTTATCCGGTGCCTTCACCTGTGCGAGCGCGCTCTCAGCCACGGCGACCTGTTGTTCCGCCTCGCGGTGTGCCGCCATGGCCGGGGCGTAATCCTGCAACACCGCCAGCACGTCTCCCCGTTTGGTGCGCGAGCCGCGTTCGGCCTTTAGTTCCGTGATGATCGCCTGAGGCAGGGCTGCGATGCGCCGCGTGCCCTCGCCGGGAACGATCTTGCCAAGGCAGGAAATGGCGCGTGGAGCCACTGCGGCGGGTTTGGCCGCGGCTTGTGCGTCTACACTGGGTTTCTGCCAGCAATTTACCAGGAGCCCGCAAGCCAATAAAAGGACAGCCGGAGTCGCATTGCGTGGGAAGAGTGCCATTTGACGTTGATGCCAAGTATAGCTGATCGGACAATTTCGCCCTGCCGTCAGGGACGCTGAAGTCGCGGCCTGAGTCCGAATAGCGCCCGCATGACCGGGGTCCGCCGCACTAGCGCCTCATATCCAAGGACCGTAGCGACAAATGCCGACAGAGTAATGATCAAACTCTTAGCCGGAATGCCGAGCTTGAGTTGCACCGCCACGAATCCGATGGTCAGGACGGCGGGTTGGTGCAGAATGTAAAACGGAAGCGCCGCCTCACTCGCGTATTCTAAGATCGCGTTGCGAAAATTCAGCCAACGCCGGCCGAACCCGATCACGCTGAGCACCCAGGCCCATGTATTGATGGTGGCCAGGATTTGGTAGAGTTCGTAGTCCCAAGTGTAGGCGGGGTGGTCCAACCAGCGGCCCAAGTAGCCGAACTCATTGGCTAGCGCCATCGTCGCAAAACAAACGCACCCCGCGGCAAGCCAACGCGAGCGTTGTTTCTCGATGGCCTGCAAGAATCGGGCGTCCGCCGCGAACATCCATCCATAAATAAACAGGGTCAACCAGACTAGCGTCTCCGACCAATCCGTGTGACTTGGAAACCGGGCGTCTAGAGTGAGCTTGATCAGCCCCAACGGCAGACTCATCGCAAGCAGGCCCCAAGGCTTTTCCGTCAAACCTCCCGCGCGTAGCAGGATTCGGCGATCCTTCGCCCTTTCAAGATGCCGGAATAAAGGCAGCGTCAGCGCCGAGAAGAGGAAAAGATAGGAGAGAAACCACAAGTGCCAACTAATGACAAAAAGGGCGCTCGGCGTGTACTGGTTTTGCGGCAGCTTGAGCGCCGCCGATATTCCCCAAAAGTGAGTGGGAACGTAGTTCCAAAAGGAGCCGTGAAAGATTCCATGATTCAAGGCGCTCATGTACCCGTTCCATGGAATCAAAGTAAGGGTGCCGGCAATACAGGGCGTGAGCAGCCGGTGGAACCGATCCTTTAGGTATCGCCCGTCCCCTCTAGCCCGTAAGGAGAACCCCGCTCCAATGCCAGCCAGCACAAAGAACGCATGCATCATCCACTGGTACGTAAAGAATGCGATCACGCTCCACACCATCGAGGTTTCATCGTTCTTCACGCTACCTCCGGGATCGATATCGAAGATGTGCGCAACGTGAAAGAAGAAGACGACGATGGCACAGGCTACCCGCAGCCAGTCAACGAAATCGAGCCGCGAATGGGACGGCGTGGTCAAAGGGAGGCAAGCTTGGCTGTGCAACAGCACAAAGCTAGCAGTTTTTGGTAACGAGGTAGGGAGGCACCGGTGCCCGCCCTGTCCACGCGGGCCGAAGTCGCAGCCGATGCTGTCGGACACTTTTGCGGGACGAGAGTTGCGCGCCTTTGGTCCCCGGGCGAGGCGGCGGAGTTCGACTTGGGAGGCCAACCTGCCCCACGCCACCCGCACCGACTTTCCCCTCAAAGACGACGTCCACCTCCACCTCCCCTCCCACTCCCTCATGGCCCGCCACCGCAGCGTCCGATTTGTGCAGCAGATCCAGACGGCCTGAACGTTCCGCAGGGTGAATTCCCGTTTGCCTAATTGAATCTACC
>JAYVUQ010000615.1:0-1844 GCA_043787785.1 Bryobacteraceae bacterium | reverse complement strand
TCCGGGTTCACGCGCTGGTACACCGAGGCCGTGGCTGGCTTTGGGGCCGGCGTGCGCGGCCACCTGAGCGCCCCGGGCCTGATGGGGGCGGGCTTTGTCTTGGGCGGCGTTGGCTTTGCGGTCATCATTCCGGCCCTGTTTGCCCTCTTGTGTCAATGGCTTTTTGAAAGCATGTCGGCGCGGGCGTGGCGCTTGGGGCCGGTGGCACCGCTGGCGGTCTTTGGCGTCTTTCTGTTCCTGTTTAACGAAGGCACCTTCGATATCAGTTGGCTCAAACTGGTGGCGACCACCGGCTCACTGGCGGTGCTGACGCCGCTCTTTGACTGGATCCTGCCCCGAGCGGCCAAGCGGGTGGCGGCGTGAGAATCCTGCTGATTGCCCCGCATTGCCCGGCACCCGCCGACATGGGCATCAAGACCCATCTGGGTTTTGTGCTGCGCTCACTGGCGGTTGAGCACAGGGTGGAGGCGATCGGATTTACGGCTTCGGAATCCGAATCCCGCGAGTGGCGCCGGATTGAAGAGGCCTGGGGTTTCCGTTTGCGCGAACTGATTCCCCTGCGGCGGGGCTGGGCGCTTACCGCCGAGCGGGTGAAGGCGATCGTCTCGGGCGAACCGGTCGGGGTGGCGCACTACCGCGGTCCGGAGGTGGAGCGGGCTCTCGAGAGGGCTCTGCAGACGGCCCCGGATTGGGTGATCTACGACTACTATCCGACGCTGTCGGCCTTGTCACCTCAAATCCGCTCCCTTTTAATGCCAGTAGATTGCTACTCGCTTTACTACCGGCGTTTGTCGAATACGGCGCCGACGTTCTGGGGCCGGGTGAAAGCGGGTTGGCTCTCGCGCCGCTTTGCGCGCTGGGAGGCGCGGGTTTATCCACGCCTGACGGCGGTGGCCCCGGTGGGGCGGGTGGACGCGGCGGAACTGCGGCGCTTGGCGCCTGGGGCCAATATCCGGGTGCTGCCGGTAGCGACGGCGCCGCGGCCGGCGCGAACGCCCAGGTCCAGGTCCATGGTGCGGGTGCTGGTGGTGGGCGCCTTCTGGATGCCGGCCGTGGCGAGCGACGCGGTGGAATTCTTGCGGCGCTGGCCGGCCGGTGTCGCCGCCGAGGTGGTCGTCTGGGGCCGCGGAGCGACGGCGGAGTTACGGGCGGCGGCCGACTCGGCCGGGGCTACTTACGTCGACTGGGTGGAAGACTACGACGAGTTTCTCGCTGCGGGCGACATCTACGTTTATCCCCAACGCGCGGCGGCGGGGTTGCAAACCAAGGTACAGCAGGCGATGAGCGCGGGGCTAGCCGTGGTGGCTTCGCCCGAGATCCTCGAAGCTCTCGAGGTCGATAGCGACTGGGCCGCGTTGGGCGTCGAAGGCGCGGCCGGCATGGTGGCCGCCACCTTGGACCTGATTGCCGACCGGACGCGGCGCGAAGCCACCGGCGAGGCCGCGCGCGAGCACATCGCCCGTCACTTTGCGCCCGATGCAGTACGGGCCACGTTGGCCGAAATTCTCACTACGGAGGAAGTTACATGCCTAAGCGCGCACTAATTACCGGAATTACCGGACAAGACGGAAGTTACCTGGCCGAGCACTTACTGGGGCTCGGCTATGAGGTCCACGGGCTGGTGCGGCGTGTGGCCCAAGCCGAGCCCGAAGCGCGGCTGAGCCGGTTGCTAGCGATCCTGCCGCGACTGACCCTCCATGCGGCAAGCCTCGAAAGTTACGCGAGCGTCTTTCAACTACTTGCCCGCGAGCCCTATGACGAGATCTACCATCTGGCGGCGCAGAGCTTTGTGGCGGAGAGCTTTGCCGATAGCTTCACCACGATGAACATCAACGCGATGGGCA
>JAYVUQ010000614.1:0-6038 GCA_043787785.1 Bryobacteraceae bacterium | reverse complement strand
GAGCATACTTCACGAACCCGCCCCTTTGGTTGCTTTAAGTACCTATAATGGGGGTTGGCTAAAGGTAAAAGTAAATCGCAATCACGTCAGAAGTCGGCTTCATCCCGATCGGCTGAGCCGCGCATGCACGGCCGTCCTTTCTCGGATGACCTCCTCGTGGCCCATGTCACTAAGCTGCCGCACCAACGCGCCACCTATAAACAGTTGGTAAAGGAGCTCGGGAGCCGGGGCGTCGAGCGCTCCGACCTCGAGCGAGCGTTGCAACAAGCCCTTTCCCGTGGCCAATTAGTCGAGTACCAACGTGATCATTTCTTAGCGGCCAAGGCAAGCACGGAGTTCGTGTCCGGCCAACTGCGCGTACATCGGGACGGCTACGGTTTTGTCATCCCTGAAGCGCCAGTGCCTGGCCTCGCCGGTGACCTGTTCATTCCCCCTGACAACGCCGCGAAGGCTATGCATGGTGACCGGGTTCTCGCCCGGGTGGGCCGCATCTCGCGCGAAGGCCGCGCCGAGGGCGAGATCATCAAGGTGTTGAAGCGCGCCCACGACACCATCGTCGGCGAGTTTCAGGCGAAACCCTCCGGCAATTGGGTGAAGCCCCACGACGACCGCCTGCGCGATTGGATCCAGATTCCGGCGGGCATGGAGTTCCCCAAGGTCGCTCCTGAGGTTGACCGCATCGGCGTTACCGTCACCCTACCCACTCGCGTGGCAGACCTGCACGGTTACATTGTTAATGTGGAGTTACTCGAGTTTCCCGCGGACGGCCAAGGCGGTGTCGGCCGGGTGGTGGAGATCCTGGGCCGCCCCAACGATTTCGGGGTGGACGTTGAAATTATCATTCGCAAGCATCACTTGCCGCATCGCTTTTCGCCGGAGGTGATCGCCGAGGCTAAGGCCTTCTCAAACGAGATCCCCGCCGCAGACCTTGCCACCCGCCGCGATTTTCGCGACTACGACATCGTCACCATCGACGGCGAAACGGCTCGTGACTTCGACGATGCGGTTTGGGTGGACACCTTGCCCAACGGCAACTTCGCCCTTCACGTGCACATCGCCGACGTTAGCCACTACATTCGACCCGATTCGGCCATTGATCGCGAAGCCTACCTCCGCGGCACGAGTGTCTATTTTCCAGACCGCGCCGTCCCGATGCTGCCTCTCGAGCTTTCCACCGATATCTGCAGTCTGCGGCCCCAGGTGGATCGCTTGGTAATGTCGGCACTGCTCGAAATCGACCACCAGGGGCAGACGGTTTCGCGTGAGTTCTGTTCGAGCGTCATCCGCAGCCGGGAGCGTATGACTTACACGGACGTCCACTTACTCTTAGAGGGTGAGCCGGACGCCACGGCCGCGTTGCGTGAACGCTACTCTCCATTGCTGAAGCGCTTTCAGTTGATGAAGGACTTAGCCCTCATCTTGAACCGTCAGCGGGTGCGTCGAGGGTCGATTGACTTTGACCTTCCTGAGGCTCAAATCGAGTTCGATGAGTTAGGAGCAATGACCGGCGTAACTCGCGGCGCGCGCAACATTGCTCATCGCCTGATTGAGGAGTTTATGCTCGCGGCCAACGAAGCCGTGGCGAGCCATCTCGAAAGCAGCGGCGGCCCCTCCATCTATCGCATCCACGAGACGCCGAATCCGCAAAAAGTGAGCGAATTCGAGCAAATCGCCGTGCATTACGGCGTGTCGCTGGGCACCGCTCCCATGCAGCGGCTGCAAACCACTACCCAAACCCGGGACGGGCGTAAGTTGAAACGCAACCAGATGGTGCCATCGGGTAACTTCCAGATATCTTCGAAAAGCTTCCAGCGCCTCATCAAACAATTGGAGGGTAAGCCCGAGGAACGTATTCTGAGTTACTTGATGCTGCGCAGCCTCAAGCAAGCCCGCTACGCCGCCGAAAACGTCGGCCACTTTGCGTTGGCCACTGAGAGTTACACCCACTTTACCTCTCCCATTCGCCGCTATCCGGACCTAGTCATCCACCGTCTTCTGCGGGCCCAACTTACCACTCCGGGCCATCCCGCTTATACGCAGCCGCAACTGCGCCAGATCGGCGACGATACCTCCATCACGGAGCGCCGCGCCGCCGATGCCGAACGCGATTTGATGGAGTGGAAGAAGGCCAAGTTCATGGCCGAAAGGCTCGGTGAAGAATTCACGGGCCTCATCACTTCCACCGCCAAGTTCGGCTTTTTTGTGGAACTCGACACACTCTTCATTGAGGGGCTGGTCGCCGTCGAAAGCCTCTTCTGGGATCGCTTCCTGTATGACGAGCGCACGCGTAAGCTTACTGGCGAGCGCACGCGAAAATCCTACGCGCTGGGTGACCGGGTGAAGGTTCGTGTCGATCGAGTCGAGGCCCAAGGCGGCCGCATTCAGTTCTCCTTGGCCGAAGGCGTCCCCGAGCGCAAGAAGCGTAAGTGATACGCTGTCTCTCGTGCATCGACTTCTGTTCTTCATCCCGATCCTGATCCTCGCGCAAAAAACTGTCCAACACGAAGGCATGGCCAGCATCGAACTTGATAATGGCAAAGTGCGCCTGGTGGTAACCAATCCAGGCGGTTCTTTCGCGAGTTTTAGCCTCAGTAGCGGCAATCGCCTCAATCCCATTTGGGACCCCGCGCGTATGAGTCGCGAAGCCGGCGGCCGCGCGCGCACCAATACCAGCACTGGCCATTTCCTGTGTGTCGATGGCTTTGGTCCGGTCTCGGCCGATGAGCAGAGGGCTGGTTATCCAGGCCACGGTGAGGCCTCGCGGCTTCCTTGGGAAGTCCTGGAGTCGACGCCCGCTAGTATCGGCTTCCGGCTGCGTTTACCGATCGTGCAAGAGGTGCTGCGCCGCAAAGTGACGCTTGCGCCCGGCGAGCAGATAGCTTTGGTAGAGAGCGAAATCGAAAGCGAACTGGGCTTCGACCGGCCACTGCTGTGGGCGGAACACGCCACCGTCGGCGCGCCGTTTCTCGCCTTGGGTGACACGGTAGTGGATGCCTCGTCCACCAAATGCCAAACCAAACCATACGAGCAAAAGGGCCTTCGCACTTTTGACCCTGGGACGAACTTCGATTGGCCCCGCCTCGGCAACCGTGATCTCCGCCATACCCCAGCCACGCACGGCGAACTAAATCACATCGGATGCTTAATGAACCCCACGCGTGAGCACGAGTTCATTACAGTGCTCAACACCCAGCAGCGCTTACTTATCGGCTATCTGTTTCGCCGTTCCGACTACCCTTGGGTGCAGCATTGGATGAACTATCCGGCCAACAAGCAATACAGCTGGGGCATTGAATTCGGCATGCAGCCTTACGACATGACCAAGCGTGAGTTAGTCGCCATGTCGCCCCTCTTTGGCCAGCCGACCTTCCGCTGGTTGGGTGCGAAGGCGAAGATCGCCACGCGCTATCTGATGTTCGTTGCCGAAGTGCCGGCTGGCCTCAAGAAAGTGGACGACGTCCGGTTGGAGCAGGGAAGGCTGGTGATCGTTGGCGATGGCCAACGCGTCTCCCTGGCTTCCCGCCACACGCTCTAGAAAGCTAACTTCAGCGCCATTTGAATCACCCGCCAACTCTCGCCGTTCTGATTCGTCGTCGACGAGCTAGCCGTGGAGAGAGTGACGCAACAGGCTTGGGCGAAGAGGGGGGAGTTGATCGCTGGGCTCCCGATGGAGGCGTCGCGCGGGTTGCGGAAATTCGCGTGGTTCAGGGCGTTGAACAGCTCGGTGCGAAAGGTGAGCCGAACCCTCTCGCTCAACTGGAAGCCCTTGGAAATACCGGCGTCAATATTCCAGTAAGAAGGCCCTTGGAAAATATTGCGGCCCAAGCCCAGTTGTCCGGGCGCGGGGGGCGCAAATTGGCTGGCGTCGGCGAAGAAGACAGGTCCCACGGTGCCCGCCTTATTTTGTAACTTGGCTTGTGGTAGCGTCGTAACTCCGGGGGCCAGGGCCGCCCGGCTTTGCGCCGTGCCATTGGCCGTCAGGAAGCCTGACCGGATGCTGAAGGGCTCACCCGATTGGTAAGTGTAAATCCCATTCACGCTCCAGCCGCCGAACAGCGCATTGACGGCGCGGCGAGCGTCTTTGAAGAAGAATTTGCCTTTCCCAAACGGTAACTCGTAAATACCGCTCATGTTGAGGACGTGGCGTTGGTCAAAGTCGCTGCGCCCGCGCTCGTTACGGTAGTTACGGCCGTCCACGGGGGTACGCGCCGCGGTGGCAGTCAGCCCGCCGCCGGAAGTGGCGGCGACGGGATCAGTGGATAAGTTATCCAGGGACTTCGACAACGTGTAGCCGGCCGAAAAGAGCAGGCCCGCCGCGTCAAAGCGCTTGCGCAACGTGGCTTGGAGCCCGTGATAGATGGAGTCGGCGCCGTTATCGAGTAAGAGGATCTGGGCAAACTGCTGATTCGGCCGCAGTTTGCCGGCCAACGTGTCCTGCTCGAGCCGCAGGGCCATATTGCCGACGGCGTTTTGCGTAGGGCTCAGGTCAGTGACGGAGGCGGTGGAGTTGGCGAAGACGTTCTTGATGATGCCTTGTTGTATCCATGGCACGGTGCTGGCACCCGCGCAGGGCAAAATGACCGTGCTACCCTGCGGCGGGGTTACGGTTCCATCGGGCCGACAATTGCCACCCAATCCCACATTTCGTTGCATAGCCAGAAAACTCGGCAACAATGGCGTGGCATCGATCTGATTAACGTCCCAACTTCGATAAAGCCGTGTGCCACGGCGTCCCACATAGCCCAGCGTGGCGACATAGCCACGTCCCATTTCCCGTTGTGTCGTTACGTTCCACATATGAACGGTCGGCAACTTCATGTTGGGGTCGAAGATGCGCGCGGGCGGGGCGAGATTTTGCACGGCCAAGGGGGGTGTGAGTTGGCTGGAAGGTTTGGCCGTCGGAGGCGGCAACTGCGTGGGCAACTGGCTCAGGCGCACGTTTGGCACGGTGGCGCATCCCGTCGTGGCGTCGCCGCCGACGGTGGCGGTACAGCGGAACACTTGCCCGGGTACCGCTGAAGCGACTGAGGTCACTTGAAAAGTGCTGATCGGGTCAAAGGCCATCGTGTATCCGGCGCGGATGACCATCTTCGAAGAGTTGCCGGGGGCCCAGGTTACGCCCATCCGTGGAGCGAGCGCTCCCCAATTGAAATTACGATACCAGCGCTCAGCGTTCACGAAAGTGACCAGGCCGTCGCTGCCGTCAATGTTTTTGTTCGGCACATACACCCGGCCGCCAGCCTCCTTGGGCGGAGGATTCACTTCCCAGCGCACGCCATAACTAATCGTCACGTTGCGCCGCACCTTCCACTCGTCCTGGGCGAAGAAATTGTATTGTTTCGCGCGTTGACCCTGGGCCCACAACGTAACGTCTTTTTCACCCACTTGGAAGGGCAGAAATGTGTCGCTCCGCGGGTCGCCGATGAAGTTATGCGATAACTGCGCCGGAATGCCGAGTAAGTCGTTTACGGTGCCTTGCAGGCGGTTGAGATCGTTCGAGGCGATGCCTGGCACAGTGGCCGTGCCCAGGGCCGGGAACGTGAAGCCGACCGGGGGCCGGATGGTGCGTGACAACGAGATGGCTGGCGTGAGGGCCACCCCGCCCACGTCGCCGCGCCGGTCGTTGTGTTGGTACATCCGTAGATTGCCCCCGAACTTCATCACGTGGGCCCCGGTGACGTAAGTCACGTTGTTGATGATCTGGTAAGTATTCACCGCGCGTTGCGTGCGCGGAGTGGCCGTATAATCCACATCGGAATTATTAAAGGTGAAACGCGGAGTATTGGGGAAGGCGGGGTTCGCTTCGCCCTGAGTGAATAGAAAATTAAAACGCGAATATCCTAGCGTTAACTCATTCACCAACCGCGGACTCAGTACGCTGCGTAAGCCGATCGCCACATTATAGGCCGGCCGGAAGACCTCGCCGCGCGTGGGATAGCCAGGCAAAACCTGGGGACGTCCGTTTAACGGATCGCCGCCCAGCGTATTCTGCTCGGCACCCAGCAACCGTCCGAACAGGTTGTGCCGGTCGTTGATCA
>JAYVUQ010000613.1:0-10064 GCA_043787785.1 Bryobacteraceae bacterium | reverse complement strand
GGCAGCACATTGGAAGCCCATGTATATCTTCGATTTACTGTGTGGACTCTGCCTACTGAGTGCCTACAGCTTTTATCACCAACGATATTTAATCATTAGTGTGCTATCTTTCTGGTGCGCCTATAAGTCAAAAGAGGTGGCAATCTTCTTTCCACTAATCTTATTAGCGGAGCAATGGCCACGTTACGGAAGCTGGGCGCGCCTTGCCCCTTTTTTTTCTATCTCGCTATCGTTTGGAGTGCAGGCCTTGTTTGCCGATGCCAATCGACCAGAGTCAGCCTACACGCTCCGATTTACGCACGCAGGCATAAGACACTCCTTGTGGTTCTATGTCCGAACGGCATGGGGAATTCCCTGGCTTCTGGCGAGCGGCTGGGCGTGGTTGAAGGGCAATGAACGTGGCTTGGTGCTAGGAGGCGCGGTGGCCGCAACGATCCTCATGGGAACCTTGTTAGCTTTTCCCGGACGCCTTTTCCCGGTTTATCTCTACGTGCCGCTCTTGTTTGGCTCAGTGTCAGTTGGAGCGGCATTGACTCGTATGCCGGCACCGGTACTTTTGGCAGTGACCGTGATATACGGCGGCATCGTGGTTCGCGAGTTAAGACTTTATGAGGGACGGGAGCTGGGGCAGGCACGAGTAAATAGAGAGTACGTAGAATCGGTCTGCGCGGCGCTAAAGGGCAATCACGGTGGGCAAAAAGTAAGTTATGAAGGAGGCCCCAAGGGGCTAAATTCATGGGGTATTGAAGGAGCGATTCGCCTGTGCACCGGAAATCTTGCTCTCGCGGTCGAGAAGTGGGATGTAAAGCGACTGGAGCGGGGGCAACCGGTCCTACGTTGGACACAAATGCCTAAATCGAAGGGGATTCTGGAGCTTTTCCGGTTTCAAGGGGAGTTATCCGGAGACTGGTACGCATGGGAGGGAGCCCATCGTTGGATGGGCGCGACAGCTACGCTTCGATTGGCCCAGCCAGAAGGTGCTCGACACCTGGCATTGGAGATTGTGAGTGCACCAGCCGACGAGATGGAGTTACGAGTGAATGGGAACAGCATAGGACGGCGGCGGTTTGAGCAACACGGCGCGCAACGACTTCTCTTTGAGTTACCGGTCTCGAGGAGCGGAGGGGAGTTAGAGCTTGAACTTGAGGCACGCCCAACGAGGCGACTTGGCAATGACCCACGAGAGCTGGGACTGGCAATCCGATCGGTAAAGGCGATTCCATGAAACTAGCGATCTCTGTATTGCTCTGTCTCGCTACAATGCTGAATTACCTGGACCGCCTGGCACTGGGCGTCGTATCGGTAGATCTTCGCCAGGAATTCATGATTGATGAGCGCGACTATGGACAGATCATCGCGATTTTCATGCTGGCGTACGCCGTCATGTACGCGGGATCAGGCTATATCGTCGATAGACTGGGGACCAAACGGGGCTTCGCACTTTTTGTAACCGGGTGGTCGATCGCTCAAATGCTACATGGCTTGGCCATTGGCAAATGGAGCCTAGCAGCATGTAGATTCGGATTAGGGCTAACCGAGCCAGGGAACTGGCCAGCCGCAGCTAAGGCGGTGAAAGAGTGGTTTCCCGCCGAGCGCCGGTCGTTAGGTATCGGCATCTTCAACTCAGGATCTTCGGTGGGATCGGCCCTGGCACAGCCACTAGTGGCGGGATTGGCGATTTGGGCGGGCTGGCGATATGCGTTTGTGGTCACTGGCGGCTTGGGGTTAGTGTGGGTATTGATTTGGTTAGCCACTTACCGCACCGGCCCCCTGGCAAGTGCGGCAACGACAGCAAGACCGAATTGGCGACGGGTCATCGCGAGGCGAGGTTGCTGGAGTCTAATCCTCGCGCGTTTCCTGACCGATCCGGTGATTTACTTTGTTAGTTTCTGGCTACCAGAGTATCTGCGGAAGGAACGGCATTTTGATCTTTCCATGGTGGCACACTACGCCTGGATACCATTCGTCTTTGGCGATATTGGATATTTGTTCGGCGGATGGTTAGGAGGAAAGCTGATTGATCGTGGTTGGAGTTTGCCGAGCGCGCGCAAGGCGGTTCTGTGGCTCGGCGCGGCATTTATGCCTCCGGCTATTTTGGCGCCGTGGTTGCCAGAAGCCTGGATGGCAATCGCGGTAACTTGCTCAGCTTTGCTTGGCCATGCGCTGTGGATATCCAATCTATTGACGATTCCAACCGATATCTTTGACGACCATGAGGTGGGCACAGCCAGCGGCCTGACGGGCATGGGCGGCGCCATAGGAGGAATGTTGGCAAATCTTGGCACGGGATATGTCGTTTTGCAATTCTCTTACGCGCCTATCTTTCTCTTAGCGGGGCTCGTTCACCCGATTGCGGCTGGTTTGGTAATGTGGCTCTTGCCCAATCGGTATTTTACACGACGCCCCGAGTGAAAACTGGACCGGAATACCATTCGCGAGGAGACGTTACGAGGTGATCCCAGAAATCGCAGGCGGCAGTTCCCCTGAAGTTGAATGGATGGGCACGGGAACTTGGTCAACAATCTCAACTCCGAAGCCCTCAAGGCCTGGAACCTTGCGCGGATGGTTAGTGAGAAGCCTGATCCGCTTTAGTCCAAGATCAGCCAGAATTTGGGCGCCGATACCGGCTTCATGCTGGGTCTCATGATGGGGATCAGATGGGGTAAAGCGCTGAAACTCATCGCCGTGGGTGAGAATCCGATCGCCATGGGTGCGCATCCCTAGCCCACTTTGATGAAGATAGACGACGACCCCGGCACCCTCCCGAGCGATAGAAGACAGGGATTGATCAAGCACCTCACGGCAACCACAGCGGAGGGAGCCGAATACGTCACCATACACGCAGTGCGAGTGCATGCGAACCAACGCGGCAGGCCTTGAAGATGGGTCACCAAAAACCAAGGCGAGGTGGCGCTCAGTGCTCATGGAGCTGGAGTAGCTCAGCGTACGAAACGTACCATATGGGGTCTCTACAGAGCCCACAGCTTGCCGGGCGATGAAACGCTCATGAAGCATTCTGTAGCGGATGAGGTCGGCTACGGTGATCAGTTTTAGGTTGTGTTTGCGGCAGAAAACCGTGAGATCAGGCAGGCGAGACATGGAGCCATCTTCGTTCATGATTTCGCAAATCACGCCACCAGGGGAAAGTCCGGAAAGGCGAGCGAGGTCAACGGCGGCCTCGGTTTGACCAGCGCGAACCAATACGCCGCCTTCACGGGCTCGCAACGGAAAGATGTGGCCGGGGCGAGCGAGATCTTCTGCTCGAGTGGCGGGCTGCATACATAGCTGGATAGTTAGAGCACGGTCCGCGGCAGAAATACCAGTGGAGATTCCATCGCGAGCGTCAATCGATTCGGTAAAGGCGGTACCGAAATTCGAAGTGTTTTTCGGAGACATAAGCGGCAGTCCAAGCGACTCGCAGCGCTCGGGGCTCATGGCAAGGCAAATCAATCCCCGGCCATGAATCGCCATGAAGTTGATGGCTTCTGGACTCACGAAGTCCGCCGTGATGGTCAGGTCGCCCTCGTTCTCACGGTCCTCATCGTCAACAACCACAAGCATTCGTCCATTGCGGAAATCATCAAGGGCCTCAGGAATTGACGCGAATGGCATAAGCACCTCTATTTTAGGCCGAAGTGGAGGGCGATGGAGCAGCCAATCGAAAACCCGCGGAATAAGTTCCACTTTTTCAATCGTTTAGAACGTGCGCCCAAAAAACGGGCCATGTGGCGAAGGTCGATCACAATGAATTCAAAATTTGTAACCACCTTGTTTTCTATCACTTGATCAAAATCGGGGGTCTGGATTTTGGAGGGTAGTTGCTAATCTCAAATCGGGCGAAAGGAAATGTCGCCTACGGAGCCGGATGAACGACGCGACGAAAGAGGAAACACGATGGCGAGATATTGGATACAGTCCGCTGCCTTCCCAAGCGAGATTCCACCGATTGAAGACGAGGTTCAAGGGGTTTTCGGGTCCGGTGGGCTCAGGCAAGAGCGCCGCGTTGTGTCAGGAAGCGATCAAGCGGGCCTATCAGAATCCCGGCCGGATGGGCTTACTCGGGGCACCGACATACCCCATGTTGAAAGATGCGACTCAACACAGTTTGTTGGAGATCTTGGAACGAGCACGAATTCCTTACGAACTCAATAAGTCTCAGAACTACGTAATTCTCAGAGAGTGCCAGGCTAAGATTCTGTTTCGGTCAATGGAGGAATATGAGCGCTTGCGTGGCACGAATCTCGCATGGTTTGGATTGGATGAGCTAACTTACACGGCGGAAGAAGCCTGGTTGAGGCTGGAAGCGAGATTGCGAGATCCGCTCGCTAGGTCGTTGTGTGGGTTCGGTGTATGGACACCAAAGGGGCATGACTGGGTGTACCAGCGCTTCGTAGAGAAAAGAATACCCGGCTACGGAACAGTACTGGCGAAGCCCTTCGAAAACCGGTACTTACTCGATGCGGTCCCGGACTACTACGAGCGGCTCAAGCATAGCTATGATTCGCACTTCTACGAACAAGAGGCCTTAGGCACCTATCATGAGACGGGCCGGGACTTGGTGTATTGTGCGTTCCACCGCGCGGCAAATGTGAAGGAAGTTCCGGTGGAGCTGAGGCAACCTTTGTTGTGGACGCTCGACTTTAACGTGGATCCGATGTGCTCTCTGGTGGCGCAAAGGTCCGGCGCGCGTCTAAATATAATCGACGAGATTGTAATCCCCCGGGCTTCGACAGAGGAAGCCTGCGAAGAGTTTATTCGCCGCTTTCCGAGTCACCCGGCCGGAGTCCGAATTACCGGAGACGCTTCCGGAAACCACAGACAGACGTCGGGAACGACGGACTACGATATGATCCGCCGCTTTTTTTCACGGGTCGGGCAGCGAACGGTAAGTTATCACGTGCCAGCGGCAAATCCGCGAGTAGCGGACCGGGTGCGGCTGGTAAACGCCAAGCTACAGAATGCGGCTGGGCAAGTTGAGCTATTCGTCAATGAGCGATGCAAGGAATTGGTGAAAGACTTCGCGGAAGTCCGGTACCGAGATGGAACAGCATTGATTGACAAGGATTCTGATTCAAGGCGGACGCACCTGTCGGACGCGCTCGGCTATTTGATTTGGCAGGAATTTGGACCACGCCCCGTAATGGGCGAGAAGAACTTTCCGCTCATATGAAGCTTCGGAATCGGAGCCTCGCTGAGCCAGTTGAAATGAAATCACCGCAAGGAGCAGTGGATTGTGCTTGATATCACTCGTGAACATCCCGAATATGTACGTCGGCGAATCAGCTTTCAGGCTTACCGCGATCTCTACGCGGGTGGCGAACAGTTTATACGGAACGCTTACCAGTACCTAACGCCACGCCACAAAGAACCGGAGCGCGTGTATGCCGAGCGCGCAAGCCATGCGTACTACGAAAACTACATCGGCTCGATCATTGACTGGTACGCAGCCACACTATTCAGGCGAGAACCGGTAATTACACTGGAGGGAGATAACCCGAGCGGAAAGCGCTTTTTTGGGCAATTGAATGATGATTGCGACCGTAAGGGCACGGCGCTCACGGACTTCTTTCGGGGCTGCTTCATTGACACGCTGGTTCAAGGTGCGTCCCACATTCTCGTTGATTTTCCAAGATCGCAACAGGCGCCCTTGACCAGAGCCGATGAAGAGGCGCGAGGTGCATCGCGCGCATTCCTGGTTGCCTACGCATCCGAGGAACTTATTAATTGGAGTCGAGACCCCGACGGAAACTACGAATGGGTGGTTCTGCGGACAGAACAGCTTCGACAGGAGAGGATCGACGTAGGAGATTGGACGCCAGAAAAGCGCTGGCTCTATCTTGATCGAACTAGCTATCGTCTCTGGCGCCAGACATCACAGCCGACCGGCGGGAGTCCGATCGAAATCGTGGACCAAGGCACACATGCGCTAGCAAAACTGAACCGGGTGCCACTGTTTGACTTGAGAGTCACAGACGGTCTGTGGCTAATGAATAAGGCAGCTTCTCTGCAATTGGAGCATTTTAACAAGTCTAACGCACTTTCTTGGGCGCTGACCAATGGGCTATTCGCCACGCCCGTGGTCTATAGTGACAAAGAACTTACTCAGAGCATTGGCGAGAGCTACTTTCTACAGCTCGGCGCGGGTGATCGATTCGGGTGGACTGAGCCCCAAGGCAATGTCCACCATATTGCCTCGCAAAATCTCGAGCGGCTCCAGCAGGAGATCTATCGAGTTTCATACCTGCTCGCCCAGGCCGGCGGGCCAGGGACAGGCTCCCAATCGGGACTGAGTAAGCTGAGAGACTATGCGATCACGATCGAAATCTTACGCGGCTTCGGCGACCTGGTAAAGGACACGATGAAGCGCATCCTTAGAACCATCGAGCAGACTCGCGAGGACAACTTGGGTATTGATGTCGGTGGCCTCGACGAATTTGATATCGGCGACTTTGGCAACGATCTTGATGAGGCAGAGCGGCTCTTGCAACTCGGCATCGAATCACCAACCATGCGGCGTCAAGTCTTTAAGAAACTGGCGCTCAAGTATCTGTGCGATGTGCGACAGGAACTGAAGGACAAGATCGCGCTGGAAATCGATACGAGCACAGGCGGCTGATACCAAAGAGTTTTAGATTTTTGGTGACTTTTTCGGCGGCGCAAGTAAACTCCTGTAGCCACGAGAGCGCTTGGCGCCGCCGAGTCATTTTTGAAAGGGGAATTCGATGGAAGAAGAAAACAATAAGTCCCAACCCGACGTTCGGGATGTGATTCGACAGGCGATTACCGACTTCGTAGCCACGGAACAGGCCAAGGCCGAGCCGGCTTACAAAGCCGAACTGGCCGAGGAGCGAAAGCGGAGAGAGCAACTTGAGCGCCGAATGAACGAAATGGCGGAAGAGAACCGGAAAAGCCGGGCCATGGCCGAGGAAGCCGAACGTACGTCGGCAATTCGGAGCGAGCTTCAGCGACTGGGAGTGGTTAAACTTGACCTCGCCTATCGCGCGGTCAAAGACGACATCTCACGAACCGACGATGGCCGCCTAGTCGGGCGACAGGACGGCGAGGATGTAACGGTCCAGAACTATCTGAAGCAGTTCGTGGAGGACAACCCCGAGTTGTTACCAGCTCGGATCTCTGGTGGCATTGGTACGGCAGCCAACCGTGGTGCCTCTCCAGTCACACCGGTCCAGTCGAACTTGGATCTTGATCGGATTCGTCCTGGGATGAACCCTGACGAGCTCGAACGAGTGCGACAGGAAATCGCCCGTGTAGCGAACCAATCCCTGCGATGAGGTGGGGTGACCGCTACCTTCGATCTTTCGCAAACCTTCAGGCGCGAAAGCATTCCGCTTTTGAACCTGATCATTAAGTAACTAAGTCAAAGGAGACTTTCAAATGCCAATGATTACGTCCGCAAATCTCGCGCAAGCGATTGTTAAGTTGGTTGCAGCCGATGCGCTGCCAGCCCTAGTGGGTAACCTAGTGCTAGGGAACCTGGTCAATCGGGACTTTGAGCCGACGCTATCGCAGGCGGGTAATACGGTCAATGTACCGATTCCTCCGGTAATGGTGGCCAACAACATCGCCGAGGCAGGTGAAATTCAGCCACAGAACCCAAATCTTGGGAATGCCCAGATCGTCCTGGACACCCATGCCGAGGCCAGTTTTCAGATTCCGGATGTGACCAAAGTGGTGGCGGTACCTGAGTTGCTTAAGTTGTATATGCAACCGGCCATCGCAGCCCTGGCCGAGCGGGTCGAGAGCGATTTGATGGCCTTGGCGCAGCAGTTCACGGCCAATAGCCCATTAGGCGCGGGCGGCAGTCCACTGACCGAGGCGCTCGTAGATTCGGCGGAGACCGCACTGTTCAATGCTAAGGTTCCCGGCGGGCAATCGAAGTATCTAGTGGTTGACCCCACGGCTTACTCCCAGTTGCGCCAGATCGCTCGATTCAGCGAGTACCGGACGGCCGGCGAAGCTGGATTGCGCGCCTTGGTGGAAGGCAATGTCGGTCGCATTAAAGACTTCTACGTCTTCCGCTCGCAGTTTGTAGCAAAATCGGGTAGCGGGCCCCAGGTTAGTCATAACCTGGCGTTTGCGAAAGACGCAATCGGTCTGGCGATTCGCCGCTTACCGCAGCCTATTCCTGGCACTGGTGCAATTGCTGAGTACGCCGAAATGGGTGGATTTGGCGTGCGCGTGCTGATGAGCTATCAGCCGAATACACTGGCCCAGCAGTTCACAGTCGACATCCTATACGGTGCCGGGATTCTTCGCAATACCCACGGCGTTCAAGTCCGGACCTAGTTAGTCCGCGCGGCGATCCAAAAGCGGGAAGCGCAACCTGGTTGTTGAAGGACAATCCGTGCGCTTCTCGCTGAACTTTGGAACCTCAACTTTAACCCCACTTCTCATTTTAAGTCTTAGATAGGTAACACAACATGAATCTTCGAGATTTTTATGCCAACGTCCGTAACACTCTCGCGATGATCGAGAGTCCATTCGTCGTCTTAGTTAGCAAAGATACGCCTGACGGCGGAAAGAAAGGAGTCATGACGCTGGTGAAGCGCGAGACGGCTGCGCGATTGATCGTTGAAGATCGAGCAAAACTGGCGACCGAGGAAGAGTCTGCCGCGTACTTTGCCGATGAGAAGGCCAAACGCGATCAGGGAGAGGCAGAACGCCGTTTCAACTCGACCAGGCTCGGCTTCCAGGCCGGCCAAATCGTAGAGCAATTCTGCGAAATTCGGGGCGACAGTAATCCGAAAACGGCCAAGCCGCGGAAATAGAACGCTGGATAAGAAAGGAGCCTGATTCCATGGCACTATTCAATGATGGTCCCATCTCCTCCCTCGAGGATCTCCGGGTTTATGAGACTTCGCTACTCGATACCGCGAGCATCGAAGGCGTTAGCCTCTCGAACAAGCTTGAACTCGCCCAACAGGAGCTTGCCACTGAAGTACTGCGTTTCCTGATCCAACAATTGGAGCCGACGGAATCGGTAACTCCTGGCAAACTCGCTCAGGTGGTCGCGACGGCGCCACTGCGCCGGTGGCACGCCCTGCGGACCCTGACAGCATTCTTTCGCGACGTGCACCACAACCAACTTAACGACCGGTACCGTGCAAAGTGGGTCGCCTACGAAGCCGAAGCGAAGAACGCGGCACGCTTATTATGGGAGGTAGGAGTAGGGTTAGTGCGCAACCCAATTGGCCGACCTACGCCGCCGGACCTTACAACCAATGTATCGGACGACGAATTTCCACAGCTTCTATTCCGGACCAGCTGGGTGACGGCGTCCGGCGAAGAAAGTGCTTCGAGCGAGCCCTTGTTGTTTGTCGGCGGAATGGGGGCGCAGCCCAGGCTTACCGTGCAAAATCTACCGGCACGAGTCACAGGGTGGCACGTGTACGCCGGCCTCACGTCTAGTGAGTTCATGCGGCAAACGGCGACCGCGATCTTACCGGGCGATGCCTGGGTAATGCCGGCCAATATCCTGCAAACAGGGCCGGAGCTTCCCTTCGGTCAAGTGCCGGATCTATATGTCAGGCTACAACGACTTCTGTTCAGAGGATAACGACCATGGCACGAACTGCACGTAATGCCTTGCGCTTGCTCGCAAACCAAATGCTAGCCGATACTGGCTTGTCTTACACGGTAGCCGCGATCGCAGATCGCGAGAATACAGCGCTGCCAGCCATCGTGGCAACGCACATCGTATCCCAGCACGTAGCCGCAGATTTGATCGAGAAGAGTGCCGGTGCGCAATATCCGCGTGTTCATCTTTACTGCGAGAAGATCACGAATCATCTAAAGGAGAAGTTTCGCACTTTCTCGGGAACTATTCGACTAGTAGCCGAAATTCGCGCCTCGCAGGATCGAGCTGAAAATCTCGAAACCTCGCTGATGCACTATGCGGACGCAGTAATCGACGTGCTGGACAGCCACCGAGGTGATTGGGGCGATGGTTTCTTCTTCACGGGTGGCTATGAAGTAGCTTTTTCGCCGATGAAACATGGTGGAAAGAACTTCATTCAGGCCGCAAAAATTTCATTCGACGTAAA
>JAYVUQ010000612.1:0-3687 GCA_043787785.1 Bryobacteraceae bacterium | reverse complement strand
GTTGATGCCGTCGCTCTGCAGGTCGTTGCTGCCGGAGAAACCGGCGCGGCAACCGCAGCCGCCGCTCGACAGACCCTGGTAGTAGATCGACCAGCCGCCACGGATGACGGTCTTGGAACCAAGCTGATAGGCAAAGCCCAAACGGGGGCCGATGTTCGAGTAATCGTTCGGATAGAAGCGGCGTTCGCCGGTGCGGCCCGGTCCGACGCCTGAGAAGACCAGGGCGCCGGCGCGGCCGCCGGCCGCGGGGTTTGGGGTGCGGATGTCCACGTGCGAGTAGCCGTTGCCACCCGGAACGTGCCAACCGATCGGCACTTCGTAACGGATGCCCAGGTTCAAGGTGAGCTTTTTCGAAACGCGCCAGTTGTCCTGGAAGTAGATCGACGTGTCGTAGTAAACGGTGGTGTCGAACAGCACCGGAGGCACGATGTTCGAGACCACGTCGGCGGTACCGAGCAGCAAACTGGCAAACTCGTGGCCACTGGAGGTGAGGGCGGTGGGCAACGCGGTCTGCGCGCGGTTGAAGACATAGCGGCCGTTGGTGCCGGCCAGATCCGCGCCGAAGGTGGTGTACCGGCGCCAGTTGCCGCCGAACTTGAACTCATGGTTACGCTTCAGCCAGGTATAGCCTTGGCTGATCCACCATTGCCGGTTGAATTGCAGGCCGTTCGCGACTTTGCCATCCTGCACGCCATAGGGCGACAGGCCGGCGGCACCGTTAAATTGGATGCGGGGCGTGGCGTCAGAATCACCAGTGAGGCCGGCGAAGCCAAGCTTGCTACCGAAGCCTTTCTGGAAGGGGTTATCCCACGTTTGCCGGGTGATGGAGAAGCCGTACGTGGTGTGCATCAAAAGATTCGGGCGGATGCTCAGATCGTGATTGATGCGGTGGTTGTAGGGCTTCTGCTCGTTCTGGAGGCCATTGCCCAGCGCACCGGCGAAGTTGCTGAGGTCGGTTTGGGACTGCACTTCGTTCGAGTAGAAGTACGACACGCGATTGGTGTCGGAGATGGCATGGTCGAACTTCAAGCTCCAGATGGTGCGTTCGAAGGGACTCTGGTTGACGAAGTCATAATTGGCGGCGAGGGCGGGCCGGGTGGGGTCCGGAATGAGCGGAACCACATTGCGCGCCAACCGGCTAAAGCGAGACGTCGGAATGGTGTTGTTCGGAAACGGCGTTCGCAGGCTGCCTTCGGTCGTAGCGGGGTCGTAAATTGCCGGCACGCCGGCTTGCGAGAAGTTCCCTTGCTTCATGGCGGCCGTGGGCACCGTCAGGAGGGGGAAGCTGATGGTGGCCGGGCGCAAGTCCTTCGTGTAGGTGAAGTACCAGAAGGTCTTGTTGCGGCCGTCGTAAACCTTGGGAATAAAAATCGGGCCGCCGGCGGAGCCGCCGGTTTCGTTGAAGCGTTCCTTAGGGCGGAAGTTGTTAGCCGGGTTGGTGCTGGCGTTGCGCGCCCAAGCATTGGCGTTCCAGATGTCGCGGCGCATGTTGTGGAAGGCCGCGCCGTGGAACCAGTTGGTGCCCGAACGGGGAACGTAAATTTCGATACCGCCACCGACACGGCCGTATTCGGCCGAGTAGTTCGATTGCAGCATCTTGAACTCAGAAAACATTTCGGCGGAAGGGAAGTTGAAAACCGCGCTCGACTCAACATTGAGTGCGCTGGCGCCGTCGATCAGCACTTCCTGCGCGCGGCCACCGGAGCCGGAAACGCTCTGCTCGCCGTTGGCGGTAACGCCCGGCATGTAGCTAACGAAGGCGCGTGGATTGCGAATGCCGCCAGAAAACAGGGGCAGGTTGTCCATCATCTTCACCGAGATGTTCTGGCCGCGCTCGGCGGAGGACGTTTCGAGTTGCGGCGCTTCGGCCGTCACACTCACGGTTTGCTGCACATCGCCGATTTCGAGTTTCACATCGAGGTCGAGGCGTTGTGCGATACGAATTTCGATGTTGCCGCGGCTGACGCGCTTAAAGCCCGTCTTTTCGGCGCCTATGACGTAAGGACCCGGAACAAGAGTGGGAAAGAGGTAAAGGCCGGAATCGGAAGATGTCGCCTTATACTCCTGGCCCGTGGACTCGTTCTTGGCGGTCAGATTGACACCGGGCACGACTGCGCCGTTGGCATCCGTCACCAATCCACCAATTGAACCGGTTGCGGTTTGGCCCCAACTGAGCAGGCTGCTCAGTAGTAGGCCAAGAAGGACCGACGTGGTCTTCTTGATCATTTTTTTGACTCCTGAAGTTTGCGCCGCTTGACTCTCGAAGATCACGGGCGCGTTTTTCCGGGTGTAACAACACCATGAATCTTTCGAGTATACATCAGAAGTTAATTTCCCCCAGGAGTCAAGCCCTTTGCTCCCTGGGACGCGATCACGTTTGCATGCATCTTCGAGATGCGGCGGTTAGGGCGGCGTAAATGGCGTGATTGGGCGTCTTTGAGCTTTCCGCCAGCCTCTGGCGTCAGCCAGGGGACACTTACCCCTGTCGCTTCGCTGACAGTGAAACAGAGATGACCTACTACCTGACCTTCAGCATCTACGGCCCGGCGATTCGCGTGGTAGTACGAACCGCCATGATGGCCGGCTGCCGCCGCTTCAGGCGCTTCAGTACCATGCGGCATGTTTGATGCCAGAGATACCCTTTCGGCTGGAAAATGTCGAGGATCGAAGGCTGGTGCTGAACGCCATCATGGAGGGGTGCCGGTATCGGGGATGGCGGTTGATTGCGTTGCATATCCGTGAGGCGCACTTGCATGGAGTGGTACAGGTGGAAGCCGCGACGCCCGGGCGGGTGATGGGAGACTGGAAGTCCTATGGTAGTCGTAGTCTCAAGGTCCGGTGGCCAGAACGGAAACAATTCTGGGCGCGAGCGGGCGATTGCCGTTCAGTTGACGGAGATGGCCTGAATCAGGTTCTCCGGTACGTGCTGGAAGAACAAGGCGAACCGATGGAGATATGCGATGCGGGCTAGGGGGACGCATCAGCCGAGGCTGGCGGCCTATCGGATTCCCTGGCTCACGCCGGGGTAAAGTAAGATGCCCCGGCTTATGCCTGGGCCTAGTAAGCTAGAAATGTGGATCCTATTGTTCCCCTTACTCTAGAAGGCTCAAGCGTCCTTCACCAGATGATGCGGCTGCGCTGGCCGGCTTGGCGGGCTTTGGCCCCCACCGAACGCGCCGCGATTTTGGCCGAAGCCGCCGGGTGGCTCGCCGCCAATCCGCAGACGGCCATCTTCTCGATGCTGGGCCATAAAGCCGACCTCATGCTGATCCACTATCGCCCGGGCTTCGACGGCCTCAATGCCGCCGAATTGGCTTTCGCCCGCCTGCGTTTTTCCGATTATCTCGAGACGGCCACGTCTTATTTGTCGGTGGTCGAACTCGGCCTCTACGAGTCGACGGCCAAGATCTACAAGGAACTCACCGAGAAGGAACTGAAGCCGCATACGCCCGAGTGGAAAGCGGCCATGGAAGAGACGCTCGACCGGCAGCGCACCGCCATGGCCGTGCGACTCTACCCCGAGTTCCCGCCCACCAAGTACGTCTGCTTCTACCCCATGGACCGCCGTCGTGGCGAGGACAAGAACTGGTACCAGGTCCCCTTCGCCGAGCGAGCGCATATGATGCACGACCATGGCATGATCGGCCGCCGCTATGCGGGCGAAGTGAAGCAGATCATCTCGGGCTC
>JAYVUQ010000611.1:0-4236 GCA_043787785.1 Bryobacteraceae bacterium | reverse complement strand
CTGGCCACCGCTTCCGGAAACAGCACCGCCCAGGCCAACGTCTGCATCCCGCCCATCGAACCGCCCGAGATGCTCAACAGCCGGTGAATGCCCAAGTGGTCGATCAGCATCTTCTGCAGCCGCACCATGTCGCCGATGGTCACCACCGGAAAGGTCATGCCAAAGGGCGCATGGGTCACGGGATTGACACTCCCAGGACCCGTAGTACCCCGGCAACCGCCCAGCACGTTGGCGCAAATGAGGAAATATTTGTCCGTGTCGAAAGCCAGGCCCGGCCCCACCATGTCGCTCCACCAGCCGGGCTGCCCATCGTCTTTGCTCACGCCAGCCGCGTGGGCGTCGCCCGAAAAGGCATGGCAAACCAGGATGGCGTTGGTCCGCTCGGCATTCAATTCGCCATAAGTCTCGTAGGCACAGTCCACTGGCGACAAAGTGATGCCGCAATCGAGCGCCAAGGAAGCGAACGTGACTAGCTGTGTTTCAACGACCATCGAAGAAGGGATAATGTTTAAGATTATAGCGTTCCGGGCCCGGTGTGCTAACTTAGAAAAAATCCCCCCCAACGCGATAAGGAGAGCTACGGTTGAACACAGCCATCCTCGCTCTAGAAGATGGAGCCATCTTCGAGGGCCTCGGTTTTGGTGCGCCCGCGGAAAGTCAAGGAGAGGTCGTTTTTAACACCTCCCTCACCGGGTACCAGGAAATTTTCACCGATCCATCCTATGCCGGGCAGATCGTCTGCCTCACCAATCCCCAGATTGGCAACTACGGCACCAATCAAGCGGATGACGAAGCGGCCCGGCCGTTCATTGAAGGGTTGCTCGTTCGGGAAGTGAGCCGAGCTAGCAACTGGCGTTCCGATTGCGGGGCCGACGAGTACCTCAAGCGCCATCGGATTCCCGCTTCGTCCGAGATCGACACCCGCGCTTTGGTAAGGCATCTGAGGACGAAGGGAGCTCTGCGCGGCATCCTTTCCACGCTAGCCGGCGCCGACCCCAAGGAACTGGTGGAGCGGGCCCGTCTGGTGCCCTCCATGGCCGGGCTCGACCTCGCCACTCGGGTCAGCACCAAGGCCGCCTACCCTTGGACCGAAGTGATCAGCCTGGGCTCGCCTTCGGAAATCCTGCGGCCCGTCACCCCGCCCACGTTCAACGTCGTGGCCTTCGACTTCGGCATCAAGCGCAACATCCTGCGCTGCCTGGCCCACGCCGGAGCCAAGCTCACCGTGGTGCCCGCCGGCACCAGCGCCGAAGAGGTGATGGCCTTGAAGCCGGATGGCATCTTCTTATCCAACGGTCCCGGAGACCCCGAGCCTCTCACTTATCAAGCCAAGCAAATCAGCTCTCTGATGGGCCGCGTGCCGATGTTTGGCATCTGCCTCGGCCATCAGATCATGGGCTTGGCGCTGGGCGGCAAGACGTACAAGTTGAAGTTCGGCCATCGCGGCGGCAACCATCCGGTGTTAAATAAGCTCACCAACAAAGTAGAAATCACCGTGCAAAACCATGGCTTCGCCGTGGACCCCGACTCGCTTGACCAAAACCGCGTTGAGCTGACACATATCAACTTGAACGACCAAACACTCGAAGGTTTCCGCCATCGCGAACACCCCGCATTCTGTGTGCAGTATCATCCCGAGGCCTCGCCGGGTCCGCATGATTCGCAGTATCTTTTTGATGATTTCGCTCGCCTGATGCGCGACTGGAAGAAAGCCTAATGCCGCGCCGCAACGACCTCAAACGCATCCTCATCATCGGCTCGGGCCCCATTGTCATCGGGCAAGCCTGCGAATTCGATTACTCCGGCACCCAAGCCTGCAAAGTCTTGAAGGCCGACGGCTACGAGGTGGTGCTGCTCAACTCGAACCCGGCCACCATCATGACGGACCCGGAGATCGCCGACCGCACTTACGTGGAACCGCTCACCGTCGAGTACGCCGAAGAAGTGATTCGCCGCGAACGGCCGGATGCCCTGCTTTCCACCGTAGGCGGCCAGACGGCCCTGAATTTGTCCATCGCCCTGGCCGAAGCGGGCGTGCTGGATAAGTATGGCGTGGAGTTGATTGGCGCCAAGATCGATGCCATCAAGAAGGCCGAAGACCGGCTCTTGTTCAAAGACGCCATGCGCAAAATCGGCTTGGCCACGCCCACCTCGATGTTACTCAAAGACATTGAAAGCGGCGTGAAGTTTGCCGAGCGCATTGGCTTTCCGCTGATCCTGCGGCCCAGCTTTACGATGGGTGGCTCCGGCGGCGGCATCGCTTACAACCTCGAAGACCTGCACGAAATTCTGGGCCGCGGCCTGGAGTTGTCGCCAGTGGGCGAAGTACTGGCCGAAGAGAGCGTGTTGGGCTGGAAAGAGTTCGAGCTCGAGGTGATGCGCGATCAGGCCGACAACTGCATCATCGTTTGCTCGATTGAGAACTTCGACCCGATGGGCGTGCATACCGGCGACTCGATCACGGTGGCCCCGGCCCAGACGTTAACCGACCGCGAGTATCAGATGATGCGCGATGCGGCGCTGGCCGTGCTGCGGGAGATTGGCGTCGATACGGGCGGATCCAATGTGCAGTTCGCCATCAACCCGGTGGACGGGCGGATGGTGGTGGTGGAGATGAATCCGCGGGTGTCGCGCAGTTCGGCCTTGGCCTCGAAGGCGACGGGCTTCCCCATTGCCAAGATCGCCGCCAAGCTCGCTGTGGGCTACCGGCTGGATGAGATCAAGAATGATATCACCCGCCTGACGCCGGCTTGTTTTGAGCCCACTATCGACTATGTGGTGGTGAAGATTCCGCGCTGGCAATTTGAGAAATTCCCAGGCGCTGAGCAGACCTTGGGCACGCAGATGAAAAGCGTGGGCGAAGTGATGTCGATGGGGAGGACGTTTAAGCAAGCGCTGGGCAAGGCGATCCGCTCGCTCGAAACCGGCAAGAGCGCCTCGGCCGAGGTCTTCGATCCGCAGTTGATCAATACGCGCTTGATTACCGCGACGCCCGAGCGTTTGGGCTACATTCGCTTCGCCTTTGAACAAGGCCGCAGCGTGGACGAAGTGCAGGAGATGACTCAGATCGACCCTTGGTTCCTGCGCCAAGTGGCCGAGTTAGTCGCCGAAGAAAAGGCTTTCGAAGGGCGGGCGCTGGCCAGTGTCACGCAAGCGGAAATGCGACGTGCGAAACGCAATGGCCACTCCGATGTTACGTTGGCGCGCAAGATGAACGCGACGCCCGATGAAGTCCGTGCTTATCGTAAGTCGCTGGGCGTGGAACCGGTATACAACCGCGTGGATACCTGCGCCGCTGAGTTTGAGAGCTTTACGCCGTATCTTTATTCGAGTTACGAGAGTGAATGCGAAGCTGAGCCATCCGCGCGCAAGAAAGTCATGATTCTCGGCGCAGGGCCGAACCGGATTGGGCAAGGCATTGAGTTTGACTATGCCTGTTGCCACGCCTCGTATGCGCTGCAGGAGTTCGGCGTCGAGTCGATCATGGTGAACTGCAATCCCGAGACCGTGTCGACCGACTACGACACCTCGGATCGCTTGTATTTCGAGCCCTTGACTCTGGAAGATGTACTGAATATTCAGGACAAAGAAAAGCCCGATGGCGCGATTGTGCAGTTTGGCGGGCAGACGCCGCTGAACTTATCAATACCCTTGAAAGAGCACGGCGTGTCGGTGATTGGCACGCAGCCCGAAGATATTGACTTAGCCGAAGATCGCAAGCGCTTCGGAGCCTTGCTGGACGAGTTAGGTATTCCCTCGCCAGCGAACCGGACGGCGCGCAGCGAACAGGAAGCCGCCGATGCGGCGCGCGAAATTGGCTACCCAGTGTTAGTGCGGCCCAGTTACGTGCTGGGCGGCCGCGCGATGGTAATTGCCTACGAAGAAGATACTGTGCGCAAATACATGCGCGAGGCGGTGCATTTCTCGCAGGACCGGCCGATTTTGATTGACCGCTTCTTAGAAGACGCGGTTGAGGTGGACGTGGATTGCTTGTCCGATGGCGACGATGTATTGATCGCCGGTATTATGGAACACATTGAGGAGGCCGGTATTCACTCCGGCGATAGCTCCTGTGTGTTGCCCCCGATATCTTTGGGCGCAGCTGAGCGTCAGCAGATCGAAGATTACAGCGTAAAGCTCGCCCGCGGCTTGCGCGTGGTGGGTTTGATGAACGTGCAATACGCGATTAAGGACGGTACGGTGTATGTGCTGGAAGTGAATCCGCGTGCGTCGCGC
>JAYVUQ010000610.1:0-2422 GCA_043787785.1 Bryobacteraceae bacterium | reverse complement strand
CTCACTCCAGGGCGACGGTTTGGCCACGTCGATACCGATCCAACGTTTTACGCTAAGATTCTCTTGCACGGTCCAATTTCCGTCCTTGTAATGCGGGCCCGGCTCATTCACCGGCCCTGGCCCTTGACAAGAACCAACGACGCAAGCGCACGCGCGATGCGGCCATTGCCATCAGGATACGGATGGATTTGGGTAAATCGGTGATGAAGCCAAGCCGCTTCCACCTCAGGCGCAACCTCGTCCATCAGATGGTGGCGATGCCATTCGATGGGAGCCGGTCCAGCTCTCCTCCAGCTGCTCACTCCGTTCGCGGCTGGAGGGGCAGGACAATGGGCAAGCTGCGGCAGTGGTTTATCGGAACGTGTTGTACATCACCACCACTAGGCCGATGACAGTGGCGAGGATGATGGAGTGGCGGAGGGTGAAGCGGAAGAGGCGGCTTTCGTCGGCGGGGAGCATGCCGGTGGCGGCGGCGGCGACGGCGATCGATTGCAGGCTGATCATCTTACCCATGACGCCACCGGCCGAATTCGAGGCGGCCATCAAGACTGGGTCAAGCCCGAGCTTGGTAGCCGTAACTACTTGTAAGTTACCGAACAACGCGTTGGCGGAAGTATCGGAGCCGGTGAGAAATACTCCGAGCCAGCCGAGCAAGGCGGAGAAGAAGGGGAAGAATCGGCCGGTGGCGGCGAAGGCGAGTCCGAGAGAGCCGGTAGCTCCGGAGTAATTCATGAGGAAGGCGAGGCCAAGGACGCTGGCGATGGTGAGCATCGACTTGGCCAATTGGTTGATGGTGGTGGAAAATACACTGCCTAACTGGGCGAGTGAGATACGCAAGATGAGCGCGGAACCGAAGGCGGCCAGCATGCAGGCGGTGCCGGCGGCGGATAGCCAATTAAAGTTAAATACGGCGGCGTAAGGAGTCGCCCTGGCCATCACCGGCGGCATGCGTTCCACTAAGTTGTGCAGGCCGGGCCATTTATAGGAAATCGAGACCTGGTTGAGATAGTACTTAATGCTATGGCCATCGATCTTGATGGTTTCTTCGCCCCAGAGAAACACGAAGACGACCAAGAGTAAGTAGGGCGACCAGGCAAGGAAGATCTCGCCCGGAGGATGGTGCTTGACGTTGCTGGTGGCGCGCGTGGTTTCGGCAAAGATAAAGTTATCGGTGGGCTTCCAGACGCGGAAGAGTAACAGGAGGCTGATGAGAGCGGCCAGGGAACTGAGGATGTCGACCAAGGTGGGCCCCAGGAAGTTGGACGTATAGAATTGGACGCTGGAAAAAGCGATGCCGCAAGCGGCGACGGCGGGCCAGACGCCCTTCACCGCGCGCCAGCCGCCCATGACGGCGATGAGATAGGCGGGCACAAATAACGACACCGGCGCGCAGATGCGGCCCACCCAGGCGGAAAGGTCGGCCAGGGGCAGGCCGGTGATGCCGGCGAGGGTGATGACCGGGATGCCGATGGAGCCGAAGGCCACGGGCGCCGTATTCGCCAATAGGCAGATACCGGCGGCGTAGAAGGGCGAGAAACCCAGCCCGGCCAGCATGCCGGCAGCGACCGCAACCGGCGTGCCGAAGCCAGCCGCGCCTTCAATAAAGGCCCCGAAAGCGAAGGCGATGAGCAGGGCTTGCAAGCGGCGGTCCTCGGTGAGCGAGCCGATGGAGTCCTTCAAAATCTCGAACTTGCCGGTTTCGAGGGTGATGCGGTAGAGGATGATGGCCCAAAAGACGATCCAGCCAATGGGGAAGAGGCCAAAGGCGGCGCCATAGGTAATCGCCCCGATCATGGGGCCGATAGGCATCTGATACTCAAACAAAGCGACGACCATGGCGGCGGCCAGGCCGCTCAAGGCAGCCACCCAGGCCGGTTTGCGCGCCACCCCCAGGAGATAGAGGAGTACGGCGATGGGGAAGCAGGCACAAAGGGCGGACGCCATTAGACTGTCCGCAACCGGAGTATAAGATTGTTGCCACATGAAGATACCGACAGTATGTGAACGGGCGGCCCTCTGTCAACCCTTCAGGACGAGCCGGGCGCAGAAGTAGAAGATGGGATAGAAGAAATCCCAGAAGAAGTAGCGCGAAAACAAGAAGATGGCCAGGAATGAGTAGGTGCTGATGGAGGCGCGGAACTCAAAAAACTTCTGCACCATGGCGGGGGTCAGGAAGAAGAGGAAGATGCTGAAGCCGTCGAGGGGCGGGATGGGCATGAGGTTAAAGGTGCCCAGCATGAGGTTGAGGTAGAAGAAGAGGCTGAGGGCGAGGGCGACGGGTTCGGCGAAGGAGTCCGGGTTGGTGGCTTGGAGCAGTTGGTGGTAGCGGCCGATGGCGTTCTCGTCGGCTAAGCGGAATAGGCCGGAAATGAAGCCGAGCTTGAGGAGGATGGCGGAGAGCAGGGCGAGAATGTAGTTGGCG
>JAYVUQ010000609.1:0-4498 GCA_043787785.1 Bryobacteraceae bacterium | reverse complement strand
GTGGTGCCGGCCGGGGCCTTCGGGCCCAAGCTCAAGCTCACCACTTCCAATCGCTTTCTACTCTCCAAATCGAAGGAAATAACATGATTGGTGTGGCCGCAAGAGACGAACAAACGTCCGTCGGCGGTAAGTGCAATCGAGTTCGGGTGCGCGTCGGTGGCCAGCGTGCCCGCCACCTCCGGATGAGCCGGGTTACTGACGTCCACCATCGCCACCGTCGCATCGCCCAGGTTGGCCACATACAGCATGCGGCCGTCTTTCGATAGCGTCGCGCTGAGCGGATGGTCTCCTAACTTCACCCGCGCCACGCCCCGGCCACCATGAGTTTCGAGAATGTAAAGATGATTGTCGGAATTATTCAAGGCATACAGCAGTTTGCCATCCGGGGAGACGTTGAGCGAAGAGACGGCCGTCTTGTCTTTGGCGGCGGCGAACAGCGTCAAACCTGCGCGGCCCTCTTTCCAGCCGCCGTTGTCCCAGTGGTCAAAATAAAGAATGTCGGCATGCGCATAGCCCGCGCCGGCCGAAATGAAAATTCGTTTGCTATCCGGCGAAAACGCAAGACCGCTCCACGATTGTTCCACCGGGAAAGTGGCCACTTCTTTTTCGGAGGCGAGGTCGACGATGTGCAGTTCGTGCCGCGTATAGCCGGTGTTGGTGAACGCAAACAGCTTGCCATCGGGGCTCACCTGCCCACTCAGAATCATGTCGCCCGAGGCCAGATGGCGTCCCGCCGGGGTGGTCTTCCAGCCACTCACCAACAGGGCATCTGCGCCGGATTTACCCGGGATGCTGATCTCCTGCCCACTGGCCGGATGTTTCATCCGGAACTTTTCAGCGGCCGTCCACGCGGCACCGGCCGCGAAGATGAGAATAGCGACTACCGCCAGACGTTTCATGAACGCTCTCCTTAGAACAAACGACACTATGTTACTCCGCAAGTGTTTCGAGTGTATGACTTTTCTAGAAATGGGTCTCCAACACCATGCGCCGTAGCCGCCGGCGGACCTCCTCGTAAGTCGCCCAATCCAGCCACGCTTCGGGCTTCAAATCGCCCAACATCGTCCGCACGCCGCTGGCCACCATCGGCCGCACGTCGACGCTCCGCCCGTCGCCCATCTCGATCCGGATGGTGGCGCTCGCCGGCACCGTTACTTCGAGTTCGTTCCGCTCCATCTCCAACTCACTCAACCGCTTGCCACCATCCCAAACGGTGGCGCGCCCCCCGGCTTGCTGCTGCGAGGAGATCTCCGGAAAGACCATCTTCACCTCACTTATCAACGGTGCTGACGCGGCCACGTTTGAAGCATGGAAAGCCGACGACAAGGCCCAGCCGCGCTCAGCGATCACCCGCACCGCCACCCAGTCCTGGGCATTCGCGGGCGTCCAAGCAAGGGTCACCTGCAGACGCCCCCTTTCAGCCTCCGTCGCTTCCCGGGTGGCGATCACCCGGTTGTGCGCCCACAGTTCCACCCGCAGCAAGCGCTCGGGCTGTGCCCAGGCGGTGACGCCAATATCGCGTCCGTTGAAAGACGCAGTCATGCCGGGACCGGTGGAGACCACCGCGCGCCGCAGCCGAATCGCCTCCACTGGGCAGGACGGCGTCATGCCACCAGGGCACCGCACCGAAAGCCTTCCGCCCGGCCCAGCCAGGGGCGTGAGCGGATAACCGTGGTCAAGCAAGAACGACCACAAAGCCAACGCCCGTTCCGGTTCCTCCGTCACCACCAGGCCATCCAACAATCCGGCCAAGAGGTCGAAGGGCAGGTTCGCGTGCAGGGGCCCGGCAAAAGTAGCGGCGCCCGTCTGCCGCAGCGCGGCCAAGGGCTTCACTTCGATTGCCGCGGAGCTCAACCCGCCGGATTGGCCATCCGCCGAGACGACCCGATGCAAGGTGAAGTCAACCCCAGCCGAATACCACCCGGGGGCTTGGCCCAGCGTCGCCAACAGGAAGATCGAAGAGATCGGCACAGAACCTGGATAGCGCACTGCCGCCTGGAGGCGCAACTACCGGGGTGACAAAACTCAAGCGAAGCCGTCAGAAGCACTAAAGATTCAGCCGTACGAAAGGCCAGTCCCCCGACTAACACGACCGGCTCAACATGAAGCCGGATCCCTAACCTTGAATCGCTCGCGCCACCTTGGTTCCCACGTCAGCCGGTTTTGATAGATAATCGGAGGGCTATGATTAACACCCTCGGCCGACGCGACTGGCTCCGTCTCACTGCGGCAGGCATGACCGCCGCCTCCTACAGCAAAGTAATGGGCGCCAATGAGCGCGTTAACATGGGTCTCATCGGCGCGGGTGCCCGTGGCCAGGGCGTCATGGGTGGCTTCCAAAAGTCCGGTCGCGTCGACATCAAAGCCGTCTGCGATGTCTTCGCCGAACGCGTTGACTCGGCGCAAACCAAGTTCACCGGCGCCAAGGGCTTCGGCGAACATCGCAAGCTCCTCGAGATGAAAGACGTCGACGCCGTGCTGATCGCCACCCCCGACCACTGGCACGCCGACGTCGCCATCGACGCCTTAAACGCAGGCAAGGATGTCTACGTCGAAAAGCCGCTCACCTTGCGCATTGAAGAAGGTCCGCCGATCGTCAAGGCCGCTCGTGTTAATAACCGAGTTTGCCAGGTGGGCATGCAACAACGCTCGGGCTCGCACTATCTCGAAGCCAAGGATAAGTACTTCAAGACCGGCAAATTGGGCAAAATTACCCTCGCCCGCACTTGGTGGCACGGCAATACCTATCACTTACTCAAAGCGCCGCCCCGCATGCAGGCCCAGCCCTCGAACCTCGATTGGGCGCGCTTCCTGGGCCCCGTAAAATGGCGTGATTACGATCCCCAACAATTCTGGAGCTTCCGTTCGTATCTCGATTTCGGCGGCGGCCAAGTTACCGATCTCTTCACCCACTGGATCGACGTGGTGCATATGTTTATGGACCAGGATAATCCTACGGCCGCAGTCGCTTCGGGCGGCATTTATCACTACAAAGACGGCCGCACCGCGCCGGACACCATCAGCGTGCTCCTCGAGTATCCTGGCGAATGGACGGCCACCTTTGAAGCGACGCTGGCCCCTGGCATTACCGGGGCGGCCATCGAAATGTGCGGCACCGAAGGCAAGTTATGGATTACGCGCGGTAAGTACGAGTTCACGCCCAAAGGTGCCAAAGCGCCCACCGACGTGGTGGAGTACAAAGGCGACGCCACCGACGAGCACATCAAAAACTTCCTCGATTGCGTGGTGTCGCGCAAACGGCCTAACGGCGACGTGGCCATTGGGCACCGGTCCGCGCAGGCTTCGCACCTGGGCAACATCGCTTACGTGGAGAAGCGCCGTTTACGGTTCGACCCCGTGCGAGAAGAGATCCTGCCGCTCTAGTGCAACTGCCTCTCAACCTCCGAAACGCCCTGGACCGTGAGCTCCAGGGCGTTTCGCTTTCACACCTCACCAAAGCCTCCCAACTCATCACTGACCACTATCGCGCCGGTAAGCCCGCGCGGCTCACCACCCTAACCGAACAACATGCCTACGTCGCCGCCCGCATGCCGGCCACTTACGCCGCCGTCCATGCCGCCTTATCGCAATGTTCGCTCGCGCCCCGCACCCTGCTCGACTTAGGCGCTGGCCCCGGCACCGTCACTTGGGCGGCCCAGCAGATTTTTCCCAGCCTGGTGGAGGCGCGGCACGTCGAACACAATCGTGCCCTGGCCCAGATGGGCGAGCGCCTGGGCTCGCCGCTCCCGGTCACCTGGCTCATCGAGGATTTCGCCAAAGCCGTCGAGCGGCCCCCGGCTGATTTAGTAGTCCTGTCCTACGCGCTCAACGAAGTCAGCAGTCGCGGAGTCGTTGCACAAGCCTGGCAATCCACCACCATGCTGCTGGCCATCGTTGAGCCCGGCACGCCTGCCGGCTTCAAGCTGGTGCGCGCCGCGCGAGATTGGTTGCTTGCCCAAGGCGGCCATGTCGTTGCCCCTTGCCCCCACGCCGCTCCCTGCCCCATCACTGCCGAAGACTGGTGCCATTTCGCCGCCCGCGTCGAGCGCACCAGCTTGCACCGCCGCATGAAGGGCGCCGAACTCGGCTACGAAGACGAAAAGTTCAGCTATGTGCTGATGGCGCGCCACCCCGTCATCCCCGCCCAGGCACGCATCATCCGGCATCCGCAGCATAAGTCAGGTTATGTGCAGCTCGAGTTATGCACCCGCGAAGGACTTAAGCGCAGCAACGTCCCCAAGTCAGCCGGAGCCACTCATCGCGCCGCCCGCAAAGCCACCTGGGGCGACCCCTGGGAACTAGGCTGATGTCATGCGACCCGCTGGTACATAGCGGGTCGCTTTGTTGATTGCTTACACTATGGATATGGCGAGCAAAGTGATGATCCCCATGGCCGAATTCGACCAACTCCTGGAGCCCGATGAACTGCGCTATGAACTGGACGAAGGTGAGTTGTTGGTCATGACTCGTCCTCGCACATTTCACAACGACATTGCCG
>JAYVUQ010000608.1:0-15332 GCA_043787785.1 Bryobacteraceae bacterium | reverse complement strand
GATGTCGTCGACAGTGACGCCGCAAGAGTCCTTTAGCGGACGGGGATCCAAAATGCACTCGTGCGCGACCCGGCCATTATGATTGCGATAGAGCACCGGGAAGGAGTCGCTCACCCGGGCGGCGATGTAGTTCGCATTCAGGATGGCGACTTCGGTGGCCTTCTGCAAGCCCTCGCCGCCCATCATCAGAATGTACATGTAGGAGATGGGCAAAATGGACGCCGAACCGAAGGGTGCGGCCGACACCGGGCCTACAGGGGATTGGCCGCCATCGAGAAACGGATGGCCGGGAAGAAACGGCGTCAGGTGCGCCTTTACGCCGATGGGGCCCATGCCCGGGCCGCCGCCGCCGTGGGGGATGCAGAAGGTCTTGTGGAGGTTGAGGTGCGACACGTCGGCACCGTAGTCACCAGGCCGCGACAGGCCCACCTGGGCGTTCATGTTCGCGCCATCCAGATAAACCTGCCCGCCACAATCGTGGACGATTTGGCAGATTTCGCTAATCCGTTCTTCAAAGACGCCGTGGGTGGACGGGTAGGTGACCATCAGGGCGGCCAGTTTCTCAGCGTGCCGCAGCGCCTTGGCCCGCAGATCTTCGACATCGACGTTGCCCTCGGCGTCACAACTGACGACGGCCACGTCCATGCCCACCATGTTGGCCGAGGCCGGATTGGTGCCGTGCGCGGAACTGGGGATCAGGCAAACGGTGCGGTGCGCGTCGCCGCGGCTGCGATGATAAGCGCGGATGGCGAGCAGGCCGGCGTACTCGCCCTGGGCGCCCGAATTGGGTTGCAGCGAGATGGCATCGTAGCCGGTGACGGCGCAGAGCTGAGCCTTCAAGTGCGCAAACATTTCGGTGTAGCCGGCCGCCTGATTCAGCGGCGCGAAGGGGTGCAGGCCGCCGAACTCGGGCCAGGTGACGGGTATCATTTCGGCGGTGGAATTGAGCTTCATGGTGCAGGAGCCCAGGGGGATCATGGCGCGGTCGAGCGCCAGGTCGCGGTCGGAGAGTTTGCGCATGTAGCGCAGTAATTCCGTTTCACTGCGATAGCGATGGAAGACCGGGTGGGTGAGAAAGTCGCTGGTGCGGGCGAGCGTGGCGGGCAGGCCATTGGCTTTCACTTCGCTAGCGACAGCGGCGTAGTCGAGGTTACCGCCGAAGGTCTTCCAGATAGTTTCGATCAGCTCGGGCGCGGTGGCTTCGTCGAGGCTGATGCCGAGCTTGCCTGCTTCCAACAGCCGGTAGTTGAGTCGATGGGCCAGGGCGAGGGCGACGACCCTGGCCTGCTGCGTACCGGCCTCAATGGTAAGGGTGTCGAAGAAGGTATCGTTTGCGATGGTGAAGCCCAGCCGGCGCAGGCCAGCGGCGAGCACCGCCGTCTGAAACGCGATTTCGCCCGCGATGTGCCGCAGCCCCTCGGGGCCATGGTAAACCGCATACATGGAAGCGATCACCGCTAGCAGCACCTGCGCGGTGCAGATGTTTGAAGTGGCCTTCTCGCGGCGGATGTGTTGCTCGCGGGTTTGTAACGCCAGGCGATAGGCGGAGTGGCCCTTGGCATCGATGGAGACGCCCACCAAACGGCCGGGCAGCGAACGCTTGTGCGCGTCCTTGACGGCCATGTAAGCCGCATGCGGACCGCCATAGCCCATCGGCACGCCGAAGCGTTGCGTGGAACCAATAGCGATGTCGGCACCCAACTCGCCGGGGCTCTTCAGCAAGGTGAGTGCGAGCGGATCGGCGGCCAGGATGGCTAAGCCGCCCTTGGCTTGGATGCTGGCAATGGCGGCGGCGAAGTCGTCTACTTTGCCATGCGTGCCAGGGTACTGGAAGATGGCGCCAAAGACATCGGCGGCGGCCAGGTCAGCGTGGGGGTCGCCGCTGATGACGGTCCAGCCTAGCGCTTCGGCGCGGGTTTGAATCAACGCGAGCGTTTGCGGATGTACCTCTTGGTCGACAAAGAAAGCGGTGCTTTTCACTCTGGCCACGCGTTGCGCCAGGGCCATGGCCTCCGCCGCGGCGGTGGCTTCGTCCAGCAGGGAGGCATTGGAGACGTCGAGCCCCGTAAGGTCGCAAATCATGGTCTGGTAGTTCAGCAAGGCTTCCAAACGGCCTTGGCTGATCTCGGGCTGATAGGGCGTGTAGGCCGTGTACCAGGCGGGATTTTCGAGAATGTTGCGCTGGATTACGAAGGGCAGCAGCGTGCCATGATATCCGGTGCCGATGAGCGAGGTGAAGACCTCATTTTTGGCGGCGATTTCCCGCATCCGGCCCAGGGCCGCCACTTCCGTGAGGGCTGCACCGAACGCGAGGGGCTCTGCTTGCCGGATGGAGCCGGGGATGGTTTGGCTGATGAGGCTTTCGAGGGAATCAGCTCCGACGGTGTCGAGCATCGCCTCGATTTCGCGGGGCGATGGGCCAATGTGTCGTCTCTCGAACGTGGTGGCGGCGGTATCTGGACGCATGTGCGCTCTCCTTCTCGAAGTAAAGCGCCCCATCTGTCGTTGTTGCCTGAGAGTGTTATCCCGTCGGCGGATGGGCGGTTGGAACCACCCTCTCTTTCCAGATTTTCCAAGCGGCGAACGGTCCTTTTGCCTGAGAGTTTCCGGGGCGGTTGCTCCTTCGGCGCTGCGGGCAGTCTCTCCCGTTCGCTTCCCCCTCAGTATGGCAGACCCTGGCCGATGCGAACATGCCGATGCGAACATGCCGATGCGAACATGGACACCCCGGAAAGCCCGTTGCTATAGTGGGGATTCCGCTCATGTCCCTAGAATCCGCACCTCCCGAGCCTCTGCAGAAAACCGAGCCCCTGAAAAAAACGGCGCTGAACCCGATCCATCGCGCGCAGGGCGGCAAGATGGTCGACTTCGGCGGCTGGGACATGCCCGTGCAGTATGCGGGCCTCGTGGAAGAGCACCACGCCGTGCGGCGGGCCGTGGGCCTTTTCGATGTCAGCCACATGGGTGAGATCGACATCCGGGGGCCGCAAGCGCTCGACCTGGTCGACCTGATTTCGTCCAACTGGGCGGCCAAACTGCAGGCCGGCCAGATTCACTATGCAGGGTTGCTTTATGAGACCGGCGGCTTTGTGGACGACATCCTGGTGCATAAGGTGGCCGACGACCACTTCTTCGTCTGCGTGAATGCCGGAAATCAGGAAAAGGATTTTGCGCACATCCAGGCGTTGAATTCTTTTGACGCCACGGTCGAACTTTCTTCTCACCGCTATACGCAACTGGCCATTCAGGGGCCTCGAGCGCTCGAAACCCTGCAGAAATTGACGAAGACCCCGCTGGCGGAGATAAAGTACTACTGGTTTGCCGACGGCGAAGTAACCGGCACGCCCGCCCGGATAGCTCGCACCGGTTACACCGGCGAGGACGGTTTTGAAATCTACTTTGCGCCCTCTGAGTCGGCGCGCATTTGGCGGGCCTTGCTGGTGGCGGGCGAGGAATTCGGTATCAAGCCGGCGGGGCTAGGGGCGCGCAATACGCTGCGTCTCGAAGCGAAAATGGCGCTCTACGGTCATGAGATCGATGCTAGTATCACGCCGCTCGAAGCCGACCTCGCCTGGATGGTAAAGTTCGATAAGCCCCACTTCGTCGGCCGCGCCGCGCTGGCCAGCCAGAAGGACCGGCTCACGAGAAAGCTGGTCGGCTTTGCGATGACCGGCCGGGGTATTGGCCGCGACGGCTATGAGGCGCAGATCCGCGGCGCGAAGGCCGGTTGGGTTACCTCCGGCAGCCCCTCGCCCACCCTCTCCTCCGCTGGTAGTCCCAAGAATATTGGATTATGTTATTTGCCGCTGCCGCAGGCCGCCATCGGTGCCGAATTTGAAATTCTAGTGCGGAACCAGCCGGTAAGCGCCGTCGTGGTTCCCACTCCGTTCTATAAGAGAGGCAAGGCTTTATAGTTACATGTATCCCGAAAATTACTCCTACACCAAAGAACACGAATGGGTGAGCGTGGCTGGCGATATTGGCACCGTTGGCATTACTCATCACGCCCAAAAAGAGCTCGGTGATATTGTTTATGTCGACCTGCCGAAATTGGGCATGGCGATTACGGCGCATTCCACTTTTGGCTCCGTCGAAAGCGTGAAGGCGGTCTCTGACATCTATTCACCCGTCTCGGGCGAAGTACTGGAGGTAAATACGTTGCTGGCGACGAAACCGGAGAAATTGAACGAAGATCCGCATGGCGAAGCTTGGCTGGTGAAGGTGAAGTTAGCCACTGCCGGGGAAACCAAAGGTCTAATGACAGCCGCCGATTATTTGAAGTATATCGGCGAGTAAGATTCAGCGGCGGATTTGCATGGGAAAGTCACCGGGGTTTGTGGTGGTTTCAATGTTACTGATGTGGGTCCATGTTTACATACCGGCTGGCCGCGGTGCGCGGAGGGCGGCAACCCGTGCCTCGAACTAAGCTCGGCCGGTTTCTCATTATGATGGTGGTCGCCATTGCCACGCGAATCATCTTTCTGGAGCATCCGATCCAGGGCGATGACTATTATTATCTCGCCGGTGCCATGTACGGCCAGACCGATCCGCTGCATCCCGGCCACGCGAAGTACGTCTTTCAAGGCAAGGATGTCGACATGCGGGGCCATCCTCATCCGCCTCTGAACGTCTGGATCCTCACCGGCATTCTCGCCCTCACCGGGCAACTGCGGGAAGTGACTCTGCATGCCGGCTACTTGCTGTTTTCGCTTCTCGCGGCCGTCAGTATGTGGGCCTTGGCGGTACGTTATTCGCCCCATCCTACCTGGACCACGCTGCTGGTGCTGATGTCGCCGGCCTTCATCGTCAGTGGCAATTCGCTCGAAAGCGACTTGCCTTTTTTTGCCTTTCTGCTCAGCGGCATGACGGCTTTCTTCTACCGGAAAACCTGGCTGGCCATCCCGCTCCTTTCCTGCGCGGGCCTGGCTGCTTATCAGTCGGTGGCGATCGTCCCGATTCTGTGGCTCTATCTGTGGATGAAACATCGCGATTGGCGAGCCGGTTGGCTGATCGCTGGTACACCGGTGTTTGCGCTGCTGGCTTGGCAGGTCTTTGAACGAACCTCGAGTGGCGCGTTCCCGGTGGCCGTGGCCGCCGGCTACTTCAACGAGTACGGCTTGCAGCGCTTGGAGGCTAAGATCCGCAATGCGATTGCGCTTTCCGGTCACTTGTTCTTTGTGGTGGGCCCACTGCTCACCGGCGCCGCCGCCGGCACCTTGCTCACCCAACGCCGCTACTACGACCGGACGAACCTGTTCCTCTTTGGTTGGCTCGCCATCTTCTTCACCTGCGCCCTGGCCTTGTTCTTTGCCGGCTCGGCGCGGTATTTGCTGCCCATGCTGCCGGCCGCGGCGATCCTTACCTCTCGCATCTTAGAGAGTCGCAAATGGATCCTGGTGGTGGGCGTTGCCTGCCAAGCCGCCGTGGGCATGTGCCTGGCCTTCGCGAATTACGAGCACTGGAAAGGCTACCAGGACTTCGTCACCCGGCACCAGCGCGAGTTCAGCCAACGGCGCGTCTGGGTGAATGGCGAGTGGGGCCTGCGTTACTACGCCGAAGCGCTCGGCGCCCTGCCCATGCGTCTGGGCCAAGCCGTGCAGCCCGGTGACCTGATCCTGTCCAGCAAACTCGCTTTCCCGATTCCCTACAGCACCGGCGGTGGTACGCTGGCGCCCTATGCGCAGGAATCCATCACGCCCGAGATGCCGTTGCGGCTGGTAGGCTTGACGGCTCGTTCGGCTTGGTCAACCGCTTCGATGGGCTTGTTGCCCTTTGACATTTCGACTGACCCGGTGGACATCGTCCGCGCCGATCTGGTCATCGAGAAGCAGCCCACCCTCTCTTTCCTCCGCATGGGCGCCCCGCAGGCGGAAAGCCACATTGTGAGTGGCATCTATCAGCTCGAAAGCGGACTCTTCCGTTGGATGGGCCAGCAGGGCTCGGTGTTCCTGAAAGCCAACGGCGAGTTGGCGCCGCTGGAGCTGAAGCTCTTCATTCCAGACTCCGCTCCGGCGCGCCAAGTGACAATTGAGATCGATGGCAAAGAAGTCGCGCGAGAGAAATACGCGGCCACCGGCTTACACGACCTACGGACGCTGCCCGTGCAATGGCCACGCGGCCGGGCGCTGGTGACGATCAAAGTAGACCAGACCTTTGTGTCCGGCGGCGACACCCGGCGACTCGGCATTATCTTGCAGGAACTTGGTTTTCGGACGCGCACTCGGCAGTAGCCTACGGCGTGAGGCATTATGAACGAATCCAATCGGTGGTGCACCACTGGCTGCGAGCCCGCTGCGTGAGCGGCGGGCTCGCAGTGACCTCCCCGATCGTAGAAGTGGCTGATGAACACGGTGTTATGGTTCAAGTAACCCGCTGCGCACGCGCGGGCTCGCGAATGGTGCCGGTTACGAGATCAGTTCTGTCCAGCCGGAACCGGGTATCCAACGCACCGCTTGGCCAGACTTACCATCCAACAAGGCTTCGGCATCCTCTTCGGGCAGCCCACTCGCCCACTCTTCCAAACCGTGTTCGGCAAGTGCGGCGCTTTCTGGATGCGGGTTTTGCAAGGAACGGCTCAGGGCGGCACGGCGTCGGTGATCCAGTTCGCGGAGGATGGCTTCAGCGACAAACTTACTGCGGTTCTTTTCCTGACGGTCGACGTCGCGGAAGAGATCGGCGGGGAGGGTTACGGTGACTCGCTCAAGGGTGACCATCTCATACTTCTGATATGACCCTATCGCTTATTCTGAATTACCAACCGCACGGCATTTGCCTCGCTATCCCCCACATAGACCTTGCCCCGCCGGTCGACATAAACTCCATGCGGCCGGGCCGTAGCGCACTCCAGCGCACTCCCATCCCCGCCATCGCCACGCACCCCCGTACCCAGCACCGTCCGCAAAATACCGGTCTTTAAATCTACCCTGCGCACCGTGTGCGACTCGGTATCGGTAAAGTACAAGCCGCCGTCGGGAGACCAAGCCACGCCCTTGGGTCCGTTCAGCGTGGCAGTCAAGGCCGGTTGCGGCGTGGCGGCGTAGCCTTTGGCGCCGCTGCCGGCGAGGTGTAGCAGCTTGCCGCCTTCCACGCGGAAGAGTTGGTTGCCTTCCCGTAGTGCCAGGTACATCGTGCCCGATGGATCGAAGTCGATCGCCCGAGGCCCGTTCAACGGCGTGGCCGGTGAAAACGCCGCGCCATTCGGCGTGGCCAGCTTTTCGCCCGACCCGGCCACCGTCTCAATCTGCCCGCTCTTCAAGTCAATGCGGCGCACGCGGTTGTTGCCGATGTCGCAAAGTACGAGGCGTCCTTGGGGATCGAAGGCGATGGAGTGCGGTTGCCGGAACTGGGCTTTCGCCGCCGGTCCGCCGTCGCCGCCGAAGCCGGGTTGCCCGGTACCCGCCACGGTGGTGATGATGCGAGTCTTTTTGTCGACGCGCCGCACCAGGTGATTCTTCATTTCGACAAAGAATAGGTTGCCGCCCTTGTCGAAGCGCACTTCGTAAGGCTCAAAGAGCAAGGCCTGGGTGGCGGGGCCGCCATCGCCGGAATAGCCGCTCTTGCCAGGTGTGCCGGCCACAATGGTGAGTTGCTTAGTCTTGAGGTCCAGCCGGCTCACCACATGGCGATCGATCTCGCAGATGTAGAGCGCCTGGTCGGGCCCGATGACAAGCCCGTAAGGGTTGCGCACTTCGCGCGTCAGGGTCTTTACCGTTTGGCTGAATCCTTCAACCGCCAGACAACAAATCACGAACAGCTTGTTCCACCGCATCGACTTCTATCGCCTCCAAATCGCTCTTGGCCAGAATCTTCACCTGGGGCCCGCGCGGCGCCCACACTTCGGGGCGGGTAGGGCCAAACAAAGCCACGGTGGGCGTGCCCAGAGCGGCAGCCAAATGGGAAATACCCGAGTCATTGCCAATATACACTCTGGCCGAAGCCAGCCAGCGGGCTAGTTCCGCCAAGTCGTCAAAACGCCGCGCTTCCCCTAATTTCTCCTCTGGACCTGCGGTGAACTCAACCGGCAGATCGAGCCTCAAAGCGCGATAACGCTCCAGGGGCCAATTCTTCCGCGCGCTGCCTGAGAAAGGATGAATCGCGGCAAATCGCCGCCTGTCTGTAGCCCAGGTTAGCTGGGGAACGGCGGGCAACGAGCCCCCTGCCTGACTCATCAAGAAATCCGCCGCATGCACCTCGCCATCGGCGGGCGGCAGGGCCGGGAAAAAACGAAAGGGCAACCCCAGGTTATAGACGGCCGCCTGAAAGCTCTCGCGATTCGCACCATACCAACTGACAATGTCGTCGAAGCTACGCAAGCGCTCCACCAGCCGCGCATCCGGCCCTACGCAAGGCAGGCCCAACTGATCGAGCCCTGTGCGCGAGATGGCGTTTACCGCATCGGCAAATTGAATCAAGGGAGCCACAACGCTGGGCACCCACACCTCGGTGTAGCCATCGCGTAAATGCTCCATCGCCGGCAGCGCCACCAGGCAATCGCCAACCGCGCCGGGGCGAATCAGCAGCCGCCTACCCGCCAAGCGTGCTTCCGAATTGCCGCAGCGCCACCACCGTCAGGCCAATGCCAATCAGCGTCATAAAAGCCGCCGAGGCAATTGCCATGTAGTGGAAGCCGTGCGACTCACCCGCGCTTTCCGGCAGCCAACGCTTGGCGTAAACCACCAAGACGCCGATCCCGGTTAGGATCCCCGCCATGCCGAGGCTAAAGGCCACCAGCAGCGCCAGCCCCAGTGGCAAGCGCTTCAGGGCCATGGCGCCCAACAACAGCACCAGCGAAGCGGGGCACGGAACCAAGCCGCCGCTCACGCCCAGCGCCAGCAGGCTGCCAAAACTAACCGCGCCGGGGGGCGCAGGGTCATGGGAGTGGCCGCTGTGATCATGATCATGATGGTGATTATGATGGCGAAAGATGGCGATGCGCTTCCACAAAAGCCAGCCACCGAAAAGGACAATGGTGAGCGCCGAGGCGACGCTTAAATAAGGGAAGATCTGCTCCACCGGAATCGACTGCGACATCGCGAGCACCACCAGCCCCAGGACAAACACCGTAAAAGTATGGGTAAACGTCGTGATCGCACCCAGGTACACGGCGTGTTTCCAAGTGCCGCGTGAACCCACCAGATAGGCAGCCACGAGCGTCTTACCGTGGCCGGGTTCGAGCGCATGAAACGCGCCCATGGCGAAGGCAATGCCGAGCGCGGTGAGCAAAAGCTGAAAGGGCAGTTCGCCTTGCCGCATCAGTTGCGACAGCAGGTCGGCACGGCCCAATTCGCTAAAATCTTCGGCTTTGCGGGTGTCGGCTTGCGAGGTGAGTGGCTGGGCCAGGGGAACGATCCTGGTCTCGCCGCCGCCTGCCGCGCCCATCGCGAAGCGCGCGCGCAGGTCATGCGGAATCTTCAACCGCGAGTCAAGCGGATAATTCGTGAGCCCGCGGCTGATATCCTTCCCCGGCACTTGGCTCGACTCGACTAACCGCAAGCCCTCGGCCCGCACCGTGATCTCTTTCCAGCCCGCGCGCCCGGCAAAGTTCGGGTCCTCATACTCAAGCTCGTCCAGGTTGCCCGGCAGCTTCAGTGTGGCCACCATCATCATCGTGCTCATGCCGCCGGCGCCGATGCCGGGAAACGGCGAGGTACTTTCATGAAAAGGTTCCACCGCCTTGCCGTGCGAGCGAAAGCGCAGGGCTTTCACCCATCCGCGCATCGCCTCGTCGGTACTTTCTCCCGCCTTCCAGCGCTCTTCGAGCTTCAGGCTAGGGATTTCGGCAAAATCCACCACATAGCTGACCACAATGCCATCCGGGCGCAACAAAAAGCCCGCGTATTGGCCAATGGAAAAGTTACCCAGGGGATGGGCAATTAGGCCGAGGCACGAAAAGATCCATATCGCCAGTCGCCGCTTCATTACAATGAATTGTACGACTGAACGCATGAAGATAGTCATCACCGCCAGCGAAGTTCCCCTCAGCGGCCCCTTGGTCGTCCCGATCGGGAGCATTATCACCATGGAAGCCCGCGACTTGGCCGGCCGCCGTGGCGTGCTGATCCGCGAAGTGCCGGCCAGCGAAGTGCCCGTTGTGCGCGATCCGCAACGCACGGTGGTGCTCGGTGCCGACCATGGCGGATTCGCTTTGAAAGAGAGCTTAAAGCCCTTGCTTGAGTCCTTGGGGCTTATCGTCAACGACTGCGGCGTGCGGCACGGCGAACCGGCTGACTATCCGGATATTGCCTTGGCGGTGGCCGAAATCGTGGCCAGCGGCGAAGCGATGCGCGGCATCATCGTCGACGGCGCCGGCATTGGCTCGGCGATGGCCGCCAACAAGGTGCCGGGCATTCGGGCGGCGCTCTGTTATGACCGCGCCACGGCCCGCAATAGCCGCGAACACAACCATGCCAACGTCCTCACCTTGGGCGGTCGGCTGCTGACTGCTACCCAGGCCGAAGACGTGGTCCGCACCTGGATCGATACGCCGTACGGCGGCGGTCGCCATCAGGCCCGCATCGACAAGATTTCCCAAATCGAACGGCGCTACTGCAAATGATCACCTCCACCGAACTCGACCAATTGGTGGCCGAAATTGGCGAAGCCATTCTGGCGCGCGTGCAGGGCGGGAAGACCGAAGGCATGGGCATCCCCGATATGGTGTGCCCGGGCTGCACGCAGCGTTGCGTGCAGACCTGTCAGGCGAAAACACGCACCATCGTCTCCTGCGGCGCCGACCGGGTGACGGCTTCGGCCAAGGTGACCCAGGTCGATTCGGCCCTGGCGCGCATGATCGACCATACGCTTCTGAAGCCCGATGCCACCAAGCCCGAAATCCTCAAAGTCTGCGCCGAAGCCCGCCAGTATAGCTTTGCCAGCGTCTGCGTCAATCCTTACTGGGTGCCCACCGTAGCCGCGGCCTTGGCCGGTTCGCCGGTGAAGGTGTGTACCGTGATCGGCTTTCCCCTGGGCGCCAACACCACCGAGGTGAAGGTGCGCGAGACCGAAGTTGCCCTGCGGGCCGGCGCGCAAGAGATCGACATGGTGATGAACGTGGGCGCGCTGCGTTCGGGCGACGCCGAGACCGTAAAGCTCGATATCGCCGCTGTCGTCGAAGTGGCGCACCGGGCCGGCGCCATTGTCAAAGTGATCCTCGAAACCGCTTACCTCGACGACAATCAGAAGGCCACGGCCTGCGCGCTGGCCAAGTTGGCTCACGCCGATTTTGTGAAGACCTCCACCGGCTTTGGCCCCTCTGGCGCCACCGCGCACGACATTGCCTTGATGCGTTCCATCGTGGGGCCCAACATGGGCGTGAAGGCCTCGGGCGGCGTGCGCACTCTGGCCGACGTGCGCCAGATGGAGGCCGCCGGCGCCACGCGCATCGGAGCCAGCGCCAGTGTGAAGATCGTTAGCGCCGCGGAAGGAGTACCGGCCAGTGGCGGACAAGGTTATTGACGCTCCCTCCCCAAGCCCCACAGGGCCGCGGCGCGCCGAGCGCGTGCGTTTTGAAGAGCGCGCCGACCTGCTCGATTTTCTGCTCGAGATTTCGTCGCTGACCTCGCAAACGCTTGACCTCGACCGTCTCTTGGCCGAAGTGGCCGCCATCATCAAGCAGGCCGTGCCGCACGATCTGTTTGCCATCTTCCTCTACAACGACCGTCAGAAGAGCCTCAGCCTGCGCCACGGCATTGGCCATCGCGAAGAGCTGATCAAAAACCTGCGCCTGGGCCTTGGCGAAGGCATCGTCGGCACCGTCGCCGCCACCCGGCAACCGCTGCTAGTGCCCGATGTGCGCCAGGATCCACGTTACCTCGTCAGCCTCGACGCGGTGCGCAGCGAGATGGCCGTGCCGATGATCGCGCGCGGCAAATTGGTCGGCGTCATCGACCTGCAAGCCACGCGCGATGCCTTCCACTCCGAAAAGGATCTCGCCTTGCTGGGCGTCATCGCTTCCCGCGTCGCCTTCTCCATTGAGAACGCGCGCCTGCACCGCCGTCTGCAGCGCAACAACCAAACCCTGCGCACCTTGGCCGACCTGGCGCGCGAACTATCGTCGATTCTCGATCTTGATCAGTTGCTCGAGCGCTTGGCCGAAAGCATCAAGCAACTCATCAACTACGACGCCTTCAGCATCATGCTGGTGGACGACCAGCAAACCCTCTTGCGCCATCGCTTCAGCAAGCGCTTTGACGAACGCCTGCAACTGGACAATATTCCTTTGGGTAAAGGTGTTACGGGCGCGGCCGCCCTGGAGCGCACGGCCATGCGCGTCGCCGACACGCGTAGCGATCCGCGCTACATCCCCACCCATCCCGATATCCGCTCGGAGCTCGCCGTGCCGCTGATCACGCAAGACCGGTTAATCGGCGTGATGGACCTCGAAAGTGAGGCCCTCGGTTACTTCACCGAAGAGCACGCCCGCTTGCTATCGCTGCTGGCCCCGCAGATTGCCGTCTCCATCCTGAACGCCCGCTTGTACGAAGAACTCGCCACCCGCGAGCAGAGCATGGAGCAGGACCTGCGCGCCGCGCGCCGTTTGCAGAAAGTGCTTCTGCCGCGCGAAGCGCCCAGCATTCCGCATCTGGATGTGGCCTTCCACGCCAAGCCCGCCCGCGAGATCTCCGGCGATATTTACGATTTCTTTGAACATGCCGGCGATTACAGCATGTTCGCCTTTGGAGATTCGAGCGGCAAAGGCGCGGCGGCGGCTCTCTATGGCGCGCTCGTTACGGGCTTGCTGCGGTCGCTCGCCCCGCGCCGCCGTGGGCCCGCCATGCTGATGCGGTCAATTAACGAAACGCTGATGGAGCGCAAGGTGGACGCGCAGTTCGTCACGCTGCTGGTCGCCCTGTGGGACGGACAATCGCGCGAACTGATCATGGCCAATGCCGGTTCCATTCCGCCCTTTGTCTGCCGCCAGGGCAAGGTGCGGCGTTTGGATGTCGGAGGCGTGCCCTTGGGCTTGCTGGAGCAACAGGAGTACGAAGAGACCGTCTTTGCCACCCTGCCTGGCGACGTCATCCTGCTGGTGTCGGACGGCATTGAGGATCAGGTGAACCCCGATGGCAAGCAATACGGCCAGGGCCGTTTAATGCGCTTCCTGCCGGGCCTGGCCGCCATGACCGCCGCCGAAATCGTCAAGGCCATCGATACCGACGTCGAAACCTTCCGCAACGGAGCGCCGGTCCAGGACGACCAAACCATTATTGTCATCAAGGTGAGTTAGCTGCTTGTTGAATCCCTACGCTTACAAAAACAGTCGGTTGCATTGCGATGGCGTGCCCTTGGCGGAGATCGCCGCCCAGGCTGGCACTCCGTTCTACGTCTATTCGCGAGATGCCATCCTCGCCCGCTATCGCGAGTATGACCAGGCTTTTGGCGACCATCCGCATCAGGTTTGCTTCGCCGTCAAGGCCAACTCGAATCTCGCCGTCCTGGCGCTGCTGGCCCGCGCCGGCGCTGGCTTCGACCTGGTCTCCGGCGGCGAACTCTACCGCGTGCTCGCCGCCGGTGGCGATCCAGCGAAGGTCGTCTTCTCCGGCGTCGGCAAGACCGATGAGGAATTCCAATACGGCCTCAATTCCGGCATCCACAGCTTCAACTGTGAAAGCCCCGCCGAACTCCAACGCTTGAGCGCCGTCGCCTCCCGCCTGGGCCACACCGCCCGCGTCGCCCTCCGCGTCAACCCCGACGTCGACGCCGCCACCCACCCTTATATTTCCACCGGCCTCAGCGAGAACAAGTTCGGCATCGGCATCGCCGAGGTCGAACCGGTCTACGCCCTCGGCGCCAGCCTGCCGGGCCTCGCCCTCACCGGCGTCAGCAGCCACATCGGCTCCCAGTTGCTCGATCCCGCCCCGCTCGAAGAGGCCCTGGGCAAGATGCTGGCCCTCATCGGACGCCTTCGCGCCGCCGGCCTCGCCGTCGACCACCTCGACATCGGCGGCGGCCTCGGTGTGCCTTACAAACCGCAAGAGATCCGGCCCCCCGTGGCCGATTTCATCCGCCGCGTCTGCGCGCGCACCGCTGGCCTAGGCCTCACCCTGATGACCGAGCCCGGCCGCTCCATCGTCGGCGAGGCCGGAGCTCTCGTCACCCAGGTGCTCTACACCAAACGGAATGGCAAAAAGCACTTCGTCATCGTCGACGCCGCCATGAACGATCTCATCCGCCCCGTCCTCTACCAGGCCCACCACGAAATCCTACCTTTGCGCGAAGCCTGGGACGAGCGCGAACCCGTCGACGTCGTCGGCCCCGTCTGCGAATCCGGCGACTTCTTCGCCAAGGACCGTCTCCTCACCCCGCTCGACTCCGGAGACCTCGCCGCGCTCCTCACTGCCGGAGCCTACGGCTTCGTCCTCTCGTCAAACTACAACTCCCGCCCCAGGGTCCCGGAAGTGCTCGTCGAAGGCACCGAGTGGCGCATCGTCCGCGAACGCGAAACCCACGCCGACCTCATCCGCGGCGAATCGATCTAGTCTTCTTCCACAAACTGCCTTCCTCGTAGCATCCGTCGATGTAGAAGACCAGCAGCGAAAGACCAGCAGTGCCAGACCAGCAGGACCAGACACTTCGCTGAAGCAACCAGCAGTGCCGACCAGCAGTGCCAGACACTTCGCTGAAGCACGTGGACGAAGCACCCTTACCCCCGTTTGGCGACCTCGCCCCCTCATGCAAGCCAAAGGCAACTCCAGAACCCGGTGAACTAAACCGCTACGCGGTAGAAGGAAAAGGGTTGCCGACCAGCAGTGCCAGACACTTCGCGGCAAGACACTTCGCGGCAACGCGGCCCGCGGAAGAGCTCCGGGGGGGCCAAACGGGCTTGGTTGGCTCCGTCGCCAGCAGCGTGCACGGCGAGCCTCGCTCCAGATGGTGGATTTTCTCGCCCGGCTGAGTTTATGCGTCGCCCGCCGCAGGTGCCACGTCAGGTGCTTGATCCAACGCCCACAAGAACTCCCTCTCGTCGGACCGCGCCGCCCGGCGGGCCAACCAGTCCTGAGCCGCCATCTGATCCACAAGCGCAGTCGCAATGAAATCTTCGACGGCAACGTGATGCTGGCCCGCCAATCGCGCCGCCTTATCGAAAACTTCGTCCGGCACATCGATCTTCCTGCTCATCCCTCCATTATCGTCAAAAACTGCCCCGGCGTGACGATGCGGATGCCAAACGTACTGGCGGCGATGAGGTCGCGAGGGTTAAAGGTAATCAGATAATCGCACTGGCATCGTACCGCTAGGTCCAGAAGAAATTCATCGTCAGCGTCAGGCAGGCTAGGACGCCAACGGTAAAAGATGGCATTTTCCCGCCCTAAGGCACAGAAGCGATCCACGAT
>JAYVUQ010000607.1:0-6333 GCA_043787785.1 Bryobacteraceae bacterium | reverse complement strand
CCACTCAATATCAGGTCGGCGGAGACCGCCAGCACCTCCAGGCGATGCATGTCGTCGAGCGCCGTGCCCGTGCGCAAGGCCCACAAGGCAATGGCCCGGTACATGGCGCCCGTGTCGATGTATACAAATCCCAAACGCTCGGCAACCGAACGGGCAATGGTCGACTTACCGGCGCCTGCCGGACCGTCAATGGCAACGATGATGATTTTGTCCATGAATGAGAAGCTAACTGCTTATTATCCGCTAGAATCCAGGTATGCTCCGTAAGTTCATCATCATTCTCTCCGCCCTAGCCACCTCACTGATGGCCCTGGAACCTAAAGTCGTCACCGAAGCCAAGGCTCTCAGCAAGGCTGGCAAACACCCGGAAGCCATCGCCGCCCTCGAAGGCGCAATGAAGACTTCACCCAAAGATGCCGTGGCCATCAAGGCCGCTCTCGCCAGTTCGTACGTCGCCCTCGGCGACTTCAATATGTTCAACGAACAATTGCCGCCGATGCGAAAGTATCCAGCGGCTCTGCGCGCCTATCGCAAGGTGCTCGAATACGACAAGACTAACGCCAAAGCGACGGCCAACGTCAAGACCATTGAGGACATTTACAAGTCCATGGGACGCCCGGTTCCGCAATAAGCTGGAGGTAGAAACCAGCGGTGGGCAAGAATATTACCTTCTCTGTATTCGGCTTCATGTAGAGTAAGCGGTGGGTCCACTTCGCATAAAACAATGATAACAAACAATTTATACAATGGCCTATGGGGTAAGACAGCCCGCCACTCACGCTTGGGCTCGCAGTCGTCAGGTTGAAATGGGAACGACACAAGCGGTCATAGCACTAGAGGGGTTTTACCGCGAAGACATACTCTTCTAGAGGTTGGCCGCCAATGAGATGTTCGTCAATCAAGCGCTCCACGATTTCGGGCGTCAGGTGATGGTACCAAGTGCCTTCCGGATAGACGACGGCAATCGGCCCCTGCTCGCAGACGCGCAGGCAATTGGCCTTGGTGCGAAAGATACAGTCCTGGCCCGACAGCAAACCGCGCTCGGCCAAGCGCCTTTTCAATTGATCCCAGAAAGCCAAACCTTCTTCTTTCGAACAGCACTGCGGCTTGGTTCGATCGGCACAGACGAAAATGTGTCGGCGAATCTGGCCAATAGCCAACCGCTCCACCTGCTTAGCCAAGGCCTCTTGATTGACGGGATCCATAAAACTCCATTATGACGCCGGCCGCTTTTGAACAAATGGTAGCCGACGCCCTGGCTACCATCCCGGGCAAGTACCGGGCACGCATGAGGAACGTGGTGCTGGTGGTGGAGGACCACCCTCCACAACCCGGCTTATTGGGCCTTTACGAAGGCCGCCCCCTCACCGAACGAAGCACCAGCGATAACTTCTCCCTGCCGGACCAAATCACGATCTACCGCCTGCCCCACGAACGAATGGCGCGCAACGCCCAGCACCTGCGGCGCATCGTTACCGAAACCATATGGCACGAGATCGCGCACTATTTCGGCCTCGACGAAGTGCAAGTCCTGCGCGCCGAACGCGCCCGCACCCACCGCCGCTATTCGCGTTAACGCACTAGATGGCAAATTGACATTTTCCTGACCCGTCGCTGACGGCTCCGGCCTCTTTCACCTACATCATCAAGCCCTGGTACAGCCACAAGCCCCCCTCGCCGGCGGCGGCATCGACCAAAACCCTCGAATTTGGCGACACCATGTGCGGGGCGACACCAGGTACGGGGGTCCTGGTGAAGATGTCCTCGTGTTGGGTCTGGGCGAAACAGTAGAAGGCAATACCATCTACCGAATCAGCAACGACCAATGCGCCGGTGGAGTCGCCGTAAATCCGTTCACCCGTCTACCGTCCGTCACGGTATCCAACGCCCGCAGCTTCTCCGAACGTTTGTAGGGCATCTGGAGGCCCAAGTTTTTCGCTTGGATCAGAGACAAAAGCGAAAATCAATTTTTCACGCCTTCTGACGCGGTGGGCTAGCGGACGTAGAAAGCTGAGTTTTTGGCGGTGAAATCGTTCCACTTCTCTGGCAAATCGTCTAAGGCGAAGATGGCTGAGACGGGGCAGACAGGGACGCAGGCACCGCAGTCGATGCATTCGACGGGATCGATATAGAGCATTTCGGCGTCGGCGAAAGTGGCTTCGTCTTTCTTCGGATGGATGCAATCGACGGGACAAGCGTCGACACAAGCGGCGTCTTTGGTTCCAATGCAGGGTTCAGCGATTACGTAGGCCATGTGAAATCCTTCGCCAACAAGCGCCAAAAATGCGCTCGGGCATGATTTTTCACCTTAACATAGGCGTGGGCATGGCCACAAATCGGCCAGCGCGATACAGTAGGAATCACATCCATGACCCATCAGATTCTGGCACCGCTCAAGACCGGTTATGAGGCGATTCTTTCGCCCGACGCGATTGCTTTTCTCGTTGCCCTGGAGGAACGTTTTGGGGCCCGGCGCGAGAGTCTGCTCGCGGCGCGCGACGTGCGGCGTGGGGAACTGGAAGCAGGCGCGTTGCCGGATTTTCTCGAGAGCACGCGGTCGATCCGCGAGTCGGCTTGGACGGTGGCCCCGATCCCGCCGGCACTTGAAGATCGGCGCGTCGAGATCACCGGCCCGGTGGAGCGCAAGATGGTGATCAATGCCTTAAACTGCGGCGCCCCCACCTTCATGGCGGACTTTGAGGACTCCAATTCGCCCACCTGGGACAATGCGATCCAAGGTCAAATTAACCTGCACGACGCCGTTCTGGGCACCATCAGCTTCACGAGCCTCGAAGGCAAGGCTTATCAATTGAACGCCAAGCCCGCCGTGCTGCTGGTGCGGCCGCGCGGTTGGCATCTGGTGGAAAAGCATTTCCTGGTGCGCGGCAAACCGATGTCGGGTTCGCTTTTTGATTTTGGGCTCTATTTCTTCCACAACGCCAAGCCGCTTTTGGCCAAGGGCGCGGGGCCGTACTTCTATCTACCGAAGATGGAAAGCCACTTGGAGGCCCGCCTGTGGAACGACGTCTTTGTGTTTGCGCAGGATTCCCGCGGCGTGCCGCAAGGCAGCGTTCGCGCCACGGTTTTGATTGAGACGATCCTAGCCGCGTTTGAAATGGACGAGATCCTGTGGGAGCTACGCGATCACTCCGCGGGCCTCAACTGCGGCCGTTGGGACTACATCTTCAGCTACATCAAGAAGCTGGGCCACCGGGTAGACAAGATTCTGCCGGATCGGGCGCAAGTCACCATGGACCGCGATTTTTTGGACGCTTACGTCAGGCTGCTGATCAAGACCTGCCACAAACGCGGCATCCACGCCATGGGCGGCATGGCGGCGCAGATTCCGATCAAGAACAACCCCGAGGCCAACGCCGCGGCGTTCGAGAAAGTACGGCTCGACAAGCTGCGCGAGGTGCTGGCCGGGCACGATGGCACCTGGGCCGCGCACCCGGGCCTGGTGCCCGTGGCGATGACGGTGTTCAATGAGCACATGCCCGGCCCGAATCAGATTTCGAAGCAGCGCGATGATGTCGTAACTGCTGAGCAGTTGCTGAAGCCCACTGTGGGCGACATCACCGAGCGCGGCCTGCGGATGAACATCGACATCGGTTTGCAGTATCTCGAAAGCTGGCTGAACGGCAACGGTTGCGTGCCGATCTACAACCTGATGGAAGACGCGGCGACGGCCGAGATTTCTCGCGCGCAGGTGTGGCAGTGGGTGCGGCATGGCGTGACGCTGACCGATGGGCGGACGGTGACGATGGACCTGGTGCGCGAGACGATGGCTGCGGAATTGGCCGCCAATCCCGGCACTCCGGCCAAAGAACAAGCCGCCAAGATCTTCGATACACTGATCGCAACCGAGCGGTTCATCGACTTTTTGACGCTGCCGGCTTACGACCAACTGGCCTGAGATGGTTGAGCCTCGCTGACGCGGTGGGTTAGAACTTTTTTTGAGCCCAGGCGATGGGCAGTCCGACGAGGAATAGGTGGGCGAGGACGCCATTGAGGAAGACGGAAGTCACGACCGGCGGCCAGACGGGGTTGGGAAAAGCCGAGGCCGGCACGACGACGAGGTTCATCAGCAGGTAGAAAGCGAGCCCATAGAGCAGGCCGCCTTGCACCCAATTCCTGCGGACCCAGGGGATGCTTTGCCGCACCAGATAATAACCGACGGCGGCGAGGAGGGCAATGACAAAGTGCAGGACGAGCCCGGCGATGGCGCTAGGGATGCCGCCGCGGTAGGCGTCGACGCCTTGGACGCCGCTGGCGATGGATTGCAGGATGCGGAGGGGGCGCGCGCCGCGGGTGGCGAAAAAGATAAGGGCATCGGAGAGGTGGAGGATGCCGGCCAGCAAGGCGCCTATGAGCGTGGCTTTCATGCGTTGATGATACGCAATAGAATGGCCGCGCCGGCGTGGGATCTTTTTTTTTAGCGGGCCTCTTTCCGTAATCTGCGGATCAAGGGAGAATAGGGCATCATGCTGCAACTCGGATTCGTTAGTGCCATTCTGCCGGACCGGACATTCGAAGAAGTGATCGGCTTTGCTTCCCGCGAACAGTTCGATTGCGTGGAGGTGATGTGCTGGCCGCCTGGCAGGGCCGAACGCCGCTATGCCGGTATCACGCATATCGACGTGGTGGGTCTTACCAAGGGCGAAGCTTCCCGCGTGAATGATCTGTGCGATGAGGCCGGCGTCTCCATCAGCGGTTTGGGTTATTACCCGAATCCGCTTACGGCCGATCTGGCCGAGGCCAAGGTCTATACCGAGCACATCAAGAAGGTGATTAAAGCCGCGTCGCTATTGGGTTTGGGCGTGGTTAACACCTTTGTGGGGCGCGACCACACCAAGAGCATCGATGAGAATTGGCCGCGTTTCCTGAAGACCTGGCGGCCGCTGTTAAAGTACGCCGCCGACCACGCCATCAAGATCGGCATTGAGAATTGTCCGATGTCGTTTTCGAAGGACGAATGGCCCGGGGGCAAGAATCTGGCTGTCTCGCCGGCCGTTTGGCGACGCATGTATCAGGACCTGCCCGACGCCAACTTCGGGTTGAACTTTGACCCTTCGCACTTCATCCTGCAGCACATGGATTACCTGGCCCCGCTGCGCGAATTCAAAGACCGTTTGTTTCACGTCCACGCCAAGGACGTGCGCATCGACATCGCGCGGCGCAATGACGTGGGCGTGTTTGCGCATCCGAACCAGTTCCACACGCCGAAATTGCCGGGCATGGGCGATGTGGATTGGGGGCAATTCTTTTCGGTGTTGACCGAGGTGTACTCGGGCCCCGTATGCGTCGAAGTTGAGGATCGCGCGTTTGAAGAGTCACTGGCGGCGCGCGAGAATTCGCTGCGCCAAAGCCGTAACTACTTGCGGCAGTTTATTGCATGAGCACGCTAGCCCGTATCGGTGTGGCGATCGACGCCGAGTTACTTAAGGAATTCGACGCGTATCTGGACCGGCGTAACTACGCCAATCGCTCAGAGGGCTTTCGCGACTTGGTTCGTGACGCCCTGATTGGGGAAAAGACGGCTCAACCGGACGAGCCGTCGGTGGGGACGCTGACCTTGGTGTATGACCATCACACGCGTTCGTTGAGCGAGAAACTGACGGCCATGCAGCATGATCATCAGGAGTTGGTAGTCTCCACCTTGCACGTGCATTTGGACCATGACCATTGCCTGGAAGTGCTGGTGCTGCGCGGGCCGGCGGGCCAGATCCGGCACTTCGCGGAGGGGATTATCGCCACTAAGGGCGTGCAGCATGGCCAGTTGACGATGACGGCGGCGAGGTAGAACGGAACGTACAGGAGAGGTACAGTGCAGCGGCACAATCGGGTCATGGCGGAAAGCACGACGCTCATTTCGGTGGACGAGTTTCTTTTCACCTCCCACAAACCGGCGTGTGACTATTTAAATGGAGTGCTGCGGCCAAAACCCCATGCCCACCTGGAACCATTCCATGGTTCAGAGTCAGATCCTGCAACTGATCAACCTGAACTTCCCCTCTTTCCGCGCCGGAGCGGAAGTGACTGTGCATATCGGTCCTACACGATACTTTGTTCCTGATATCGTGATTCAGGAAAGTGACCATATTCAGCGCCCCTACCCCAGCGAGCCGCCTATTTGTGTGTGGTCCTCTCGCCGAATGATCGCCTGAGCGAGACGATAGGGAAATGCGAGGAGTACCACCAATGGGGTGTGCCTTTTGTGTGGATCATCGACCCGGAAGAGAGGGGGCCTGGGAGTTTCCTCGCGGCGAGCGCCTGCATGAGGTCCGCGAGATAATTTCCTGCGGCTTGATCGCAATCAGCCTTGCCGAAGTG
>JAYVUQ010000606.1:0-3503 GCA_043787785.1 Bryobacteraceae bacterium | reverse complement strand
ATCCGGCTACAGTTCCGCATCACCGATCCCCGCACGGCTAAGCCGAACCCCAAGCTGCAGCTGATTCACGAACGGCTCTTTCACCTCTTCGTGATCGGCCCCGGCCTCGACTTCTTTGCCCACGAACATCCAGTACTCGAAGCCGACGGCCACTTTTCCCTCGAAACCCGTTTGCCCACGCCTGGCACTTACCGGCTGCTGTGCGACTTTTTCCCGGAGCAGGGCTCTCCGCAAATGGTCGCTAAGACCCTGATAATTCCCGGCCGCGTGCCGCCCTTCGCCCCTCTGCTGCCGGCTCTCGCCCCCCATGAGACTCTCTCTCTCGACACCGAACCCGCGTTGCCGATTGCGGCCCAGCGCACCCGGTTGGTCTTCCGGCTGGACCCACTGGACGGATTCGAGCCGTTCCTCGGTGCCTGGGGCCACTTGCTCATGGCGAGTGGCGACCGGCAGGACCTCATCCACACCCACCCGTTTCTGGCTTACCCGGAGCGCGGCCACCTGCAGTTCAATGTGATTTTTCCACGCCCCGGAGTCCACCGCGTGTGGCTGCAGGTGCAGCAGTCCGGGCAGGTGCGAACGGTGCATTTTGACGTGCCGGTAAAGCGCTTGAGCTGATGAGCGCTACCGTCGCTCGTCCCTCGACATGCAGTCTCGTCCCCGTCGGCAACGCTAATGGCTGCAAGAATTCATGGGGCTGATTGGCCACCGCCCGGAAGTTGGCGATCTCGAGCAAAGGCGTCGCTGACCCGTCCGGCAACTCGGCCCAGATAGTCACCGCACCCCCTTCGGCCAGCCCGGATACAGCAATGCCGCAGGCCTTCCACGGCCTCGCGATGATGAGGTCATTGGTGACCGGCAAGCGCGTTCCGGCCAATCGCCCGCGGGGAGTGAGCGGCGGCAAATTAGCGGGCAGATAGCGCTCGTCGCCGCGCGGCGCGCCGCCTTCTACCCATTCGGCGATCAGGCCCATCTCTTCCTGACTCAGTCCGGCTTCGTGCCGGAAATCGCCAAAGCCCTTCACCGGGTTCCAGGGCGGCATGCGCCGGTCAAGCACTTCTTCGGCCATTGCCCGGGCCCAGGGCCGGGCATCGTCATAGGTCACCAGTGCCATCGGTGCGGATCCACCGGCGCGGTGGCAACTGGAGCAACGCTGGTGAACGATGCGCGAAATCTCCTTCGCCCAGGTGATGTTCGTCGTGATGATGTCGTGGCCCAGCAGGGGCAGGGCGGCGAACGGCAGCATCCAGCGCCTCATGCTATTCCGCTGGCTTCGGCGCGGCAGGCTTGGGCCGGAAGAAATCCCGGCGGTCGATTTTGGCGTCAAAGCTAATGTCGAAGAAGCCGATCATCATCTCTTCGTAGCTCTGCTCGCCGAAGCGGACGGTGTCCTTGGGGTCCGGGTTGAAGGGGTTGTTAGGTGAGTTATCAAACCACGCCGCGCCCTCGATCTGCGCCCCGGCCGCCAAAAGAATTGGCTTTTCCAGGCGATACGTAAGCTGCCAGTTGAAGTCATACTTCGGCACACTTAGCAAGGTTTCGCTTTCCTTGCCCGGCGTCTTGAGGCGATATTCAAAGGCCTTGCCGCGCAAGTGCATGTGGGGAAAAAAGCTCATCAAGGTGGCCTCATTGGGCATGCGGGCGGGCCGGCCATCGACCCGGTAGTTAGGGTCGCCAGGCGGGATGGCGAAGCGGTCATTCTGCACGGTGAGGGTCATCACGCGTTCGGTGGGAGGTTGCTTGGCAAAGATCATGCCGACGCGGCTATGGTCTTGGGTGGCGTTCTTGCCGTTGGGGGTGTAGTGGATTTGCAGGACCAGGTCGGAGCCGGCCCGGATGAACTTGGCTTGCCCGGGCTTCCAGCGGTCCGGCAGATTGCCAGGCGTATAAATGGTGAGAATCTCATTGCCGCCGCCGCCGATGTCGCTGCGGGGCTTGCCGTCGGGGCGCATCCGGGGTGGCACAAAGGCGATGCCGGGCTCGGCCTCTCCCCGCAGCCAGTTGGATGAAGGGTCGCGGACGAAGATGACGATGTGGTGGACGACGGTGCGGTCAGTTGGCCGGGCTTCGACGGTCTCCACCCACTTGTCTTCCGTGATGCCGGTAGGGATGACGATGTACTGGTAGTCGACCTTACCTTCCTTGGGAATCGGGAAAGGCTTGGGCGCTTGCACCACCAAGTCCGGCTGGGGAATATTCCATCCGTCGAGAAAAGAGGGTTGCTGACGCTTGTCCTTGGGGGAGCCTTCGGGGGCACCGGCATCGGCCCATTTGGACAAAGTGTCGATTTCGGCTTGGGGCATGGAGCGGTCGTTGGAGAACTTGCCGTAGTGGGGATCGGCGAACCAAGGCGGCATCCGGCGACTAATCGCATTTTGCTTGATGGACTTGGCCCACGGACGTACCTTGGCGTAGGAGGAAAACTCCATCGGACCAATCTCGCCCGCCCGGTGGCAGGAAACGCAGCGCGATGCGAGGATCGGCTGGACGTCTTTGTTGTAGGTGGGGGCTTTATCGGCGGCCAAGGCGGCGAAAGAGCCGGTGAGCAGGCAGAGCGTTTGCGAGATTCTGATGGTTTTCATACTGATGGCGAGTTTACGGTAGTCACTGAAGAATTCAACTCTTCCTATTTTACTTCCATTGCGATGCAGGACAATCCAAAGAAAATTCTCAAATCGGAAAAAAGTTTGACGATGAGCTCTAGAGAGGGGTGAAGTGGTCGATACGATTTCTGTATGAAGATACAAGATCCAAGTTTGTCTGGAATCAATTTGACGACGGGCGGCAGCCAACAGGCGAGCAAGGTTCAGTCGGCGGAGCGGGTAAATGGCAAGACGGGGGCGGCGGCGGGCAGTACGGACGCCGTACAGATTTCCAACTTGAGCCGGGAAGTCGAGGCCTTACAGGCCGACCCGGCCCGAGGTGTGCGTCTGGCCAGTTTGCAAGCGGCGGTGGCGGATGGCACTTATCATCCGGATTCGCAGGAGTTGTCGAAGGCCCTGGTGGATAACGCCTTTGAGCCGCGAGCGGGCGGGTGATGCGCCGGGATTGCGCAAAAGTGGCGGAAGAACCGGGCGGGAGGGCGGAATGACGACCAATGAAGAGCTATTCGAGGACCTAGGACGAGTGCGAACTTTGCTGGTTTCGAGTCCGCTAGCGTCGTCACTTGAGCAGTTGCTGACGCCGTTAGGGCGGGCGGTGTCAACTCTTCGGGAGCCGGCACTGCGGGAGCGGGGCGGGTTACCGCTGGCGGCGCGGGATCGCCTGGTGTGGGAAGTAGCGGGCATTGGACAATTGCTGGACAGTCTCGGCCACTGGCTGAAGTCACAGGGAGGGGCGATCTCGCCTACCTACAACCGGCAGGCGGAGGTGGAGCCGGCGATGGCGACCGGGCCGGCGTGGGGTAGGGAACGGTTGGTTGTTGAGGGTTAGAACGGGTTACGGATGAGTGGCGGGCAAGTTTATGGGACTCTTTAATTCACTGCTATCGACGGCGAACACGA
>JAYVUQ010000605.1:0-7422 GCA_043787785.1 Bryobacteraceae bacterium | reverse complement strand
GAGTTGGCGGCGAAGGGCAAGGAGTTGGGTGGAGAGTTCGTGAGCGGAAACAAGTTGTGGAATCAGCTGGATTCTTTTGAACCGGACCTGCCGAAGCAGATTGATTCGACCTCGGCCCGCAGCCGTTCGATTGTGACGTTGTTGATCTGGTTTACGTTGAGTCTGCTGGCGGCCGCGACGGCAGGGTTGGTGGTGCCTCAGATGGGAGAACGTTCATGAGCCGTTATCTGATCGCGGCGATATCCGCCTTTCTGTGCTTAGGATTGGCGTCGGCGTGGAATGGCCGGCTGATGCGGCAGACGCTGGCGCAGGTGGAGTCTCACGTGGTGAGTGCCAATCAGCAGCGCATGGAGATCGGGAGGTTAAACGCCGGATTTACGTCGACGGAGGGCCGGCCGAGAACGGAAGATTCGGTGGTGGCTTCAGCGGACAAAATCGCGCCTTGGCTGGTGAGTGGCACGCCTTCATTGGCGGGCGCGGCGATTGGGCAGGCGGCGTTGCGCCGGACGATTTGGCGGCCGGCGGGTGGGGGCGCCGAACTGGGCTTGGATGTCTTCGAGAACGCGCAAACGTTGGCTGCGGGGCACTTTGACTTGGCGTTGGTGATGGTGTTCGCGCTGCCGTTGGTAATCCTGTTTGCGCCTCGCCAGGATGGGGTGATGCTGGCTTTGGGTCCGGTGGTAAGTTTGCTGGGCATTCTGTTGAGCGGCGCGCCACTGGCTAGTGCCGATACTTGGCTACGGGCGGGGGTTTGGTTACTGTTAACGGGCCTGTATGGGTTCTTTTGGTTGTCGGTGCGGCGGCGGGAGCCGGTGTATTGGATAGCGGGAGTCGCTTATGTGGTGTTGGTCGCGTTGATTCCAGGGTTGGCGTTGATCACGGCGCAATTGATTATGCCGACGCCCTCGCGGGTAGAACTGGCGGCGAAGACCCAGGCGGCTTTGCGACCGGTGATGGCGAAGACGAGCCGGGATTTGGCACCGTACTATGAAAGCCATCCCGAGTTTGCCGCCGGGTCGGTGACGCCCGCCGACTATGACCGCGTGCGGTTGGCGGCCGAGGCGGAGTGGCATGCGGCGGTGGAGCCGTTATTGGCGCAAGCGGAGTCCGATGCGGCCACGCATCGGATGGCCGCCACGATTCTGGCGAGCCTATCGCCGGCCGCCATTTTTCATTTAGCCTTGCTGGAGACGGCCGGCACGGGCGTGAGCCGGCAAGCGGACTTTGAAGCGAGCGCCAAGGAATTCGGCCGCAAATGGGCAGCCGAGATCAAGGCGCGGGTGGGACGCGGGCACCCCATGCGGCCGGCCGATCTCGATCAATTGCCAACCTTCCGGTATCAGGAGCAATCGATGATGGGTTGGCTGTTCCCGGCGGGGCTCGGCCTCCTGGGCTTGATGGCGTGGCTCGGGTTGCTACGGGCGTCAAGGGCACAAAAGCGGCCCCGGACAGCCTAGGGCTGGCGAATGGCTTTTTGGAAGGCGGCCCGGGGCAACGTATTCACGACATCCTGGGCGGTGAGCCAACCTCGGCGCGCCATCTTTACGCCGTAGCGCATGTTGCGCAGATGGCGCGGATGGTGGGCGTCGGTGTTGATGACGAATCGCGCGCCGAGGGCTTTGGCGGAGCGGATGAGCGTCTGGTTGAGGTCGAGCCGTTCAGGACTAGCATTGATTTCGAGAAAAACGCCTCGCCGGGCTGCGGCGCGCGCGACGGTTTCAAATTCATAGGCGTAGCTTTCCCGGTGCAGCAGAATGCGGCCCGTGGGGTGGCCGATGGCCTTGACCCGCGGATTTTCGATGGCCGCCAGCAGGCGCTCCGTCATCTCGGTGCTGGTGAGGTTCATGTGACTATGGACGCTGGCGATGACGAAGTCAAGCTCAGCCAGCGCGCTGTCGGCTAGGTCCATTTGGCCGTCGCGGAGGATGTCGCATTCGAGGCCCGAAAAGACTTTGATGCCGAGGGTGCCGTCCAGTTCACGAACTTGATGGGCGAAGGCAACGGCGCGTTTTTCGTCGAGGCCGTTAGCCATGGCGAGCGCTTTGGAATGGTCGGTGATGCAAAGGTATTCGTAGCCGAGGTCGCGATTGGCGGCGGCCATCTCTTCGAGCGTGGCGCGGCCATCGGTGGCCGTCGTGTGCATATGGAGGTCGCCGCGAATGTCTTCGAGTTCGATGAGTTTCGGCAACGTGCCGTTGGCCGCCGCATCGATCTCACCCTGATTCTCCCGGAGTTCGGGCGGGATCCAAGCCAGCCCCAAAGTCTCGTAAATTTCGGCTTCGGTGCGCCCCGCGACGCGCTCGCCGGAATCCACCTTGGCGAGCCCGTATTCATTGAGCGTGAGACCCTGACGCAGCGCGCGCTGACGCAGCACAATGCTATGTTCTTTGCTGCCGGTGAAATACTGGAGGGCCGCCCCAAAGCTTTCGGTGGGCAGTGCGCGAACGTCGACCTGGATGCCTTCGAGGCCCACGCGGGCGCTGGCTTTGTTGTCCCCGTGGGCGAGAATTTCGTGGACTTTCGGATGCCTCACAAAGCGCTCGAGCACCTGCGCCGCGTCCTGCCCGGTAACGAGCAGATCGACGTCGCCAATGGTTTCTTTGCCGCGCCGCACACTGCCGGCCGCGGTGACGTCGCCCCCGATGTAGGCGGCAAACTCCTCGGCAATCCCGGTGGCGAAGTTGAGCAGAAACCGGCCCGCGCTTTGCCGGTAATGGGCGATGCCTTTGAGGATTTTTTCCTCCAGCTTGGCGCCCATTCGCGGCAGGTCGCGCAGTTTCTGGTCGGTGCAGAGCCGTTCGAGCTCGGACAGCGTCGAGATGCGGAAATGCTCGATCAGCGTGGCGATGGTTTTGGGACCGAGGCCGGGGATACGCAGGAATTCAAGCACCGTGGGCGGGTATTGGGAGAGCAGTTTGTCGCGCCGATCGAAGCTGCCGCGGGCGTCGATCTCGCTGAGGTGGGCGGCGATGCTTTTGCCGACGCCGGGGATGGCGGTAACGTCTTTGCCGTCCTTCAGCAGGTCGCTAATGCGGTGGGGATAGCTCTCAATGGCCGCAGCGGCTTGGCGGTAGCTGCGGATGCGAAAGCCATCCTCGGCGGCGATCTCCAGCAGGTCGGCGGTTTCACTCAGCAGGCGGGCAATTTCTTGGTTTTCCATCGGGTACTTGCTATAGATTAACCGGTTCGGCGTGCGACAATACCGGCAGTATGAGCGAAGCGAAAATGGGCGACACCGTCCGCGTACACTATGCCGGCACCTTGGACGATGGGACGACGTTCGACAGTTCAGCGGGCCGTGAGCCCCTGGAATTTACGTTGGGCGAAGGCATGGTGATCCTGGGCTTTGAGACCACCGTGGAGGGCATGCGGGCTGGCGATAAGCGCAAGCAGCGCATCGCACCCGGCGATGCCTACGGGGAGCGCGACGAAGAGCGCGTGATCCAGATGCCGCGTTCGGAACTGCCGCCGGACGCGAAGGTAATGATCGGTGACCGCGTCCGGTTGCAGGACGAAATGGGGCACATCCATGCGGCGCGGATTGCCGATATGGGGCTCGAGACGCTTACCCTCGATTTCAACCATGAGTTGGCGGGGCAGGCGCTCACCTTTGAGATTGAGTTGGTGGAGATTGACTAGTCGTCTTCGGCCGCTTATTTCCGTCCCATTCCAACTTGACGCACCGCGAGCCCGTTTAAGCGGTCAAAGCATTCGTCGTCGAGGGCACGGGCGTCGTCTCTCGAGCGTGGCCATAGCGTGAGTCTAACGCTTCGGGAAGCGAGCGTTCACCTTGCGGAAGACTTCCTCTTGGGGAATCACGATGTCGTATCCCGACAGCGTGAAGCTGCTGACAGGTTGCAGTTCGGCACCGTCGAAAAGATGCAGGGTGCGGGTTTCCGGGTTTATCACCCAGATGTTGGGGGCACCCCATTCACGATACTCGCTTAGTTTTGCCAGCAGCTCACTCATGGAATCGTCGGGCGAAAGTACTTCAACTACTGCCAACGGAGGCGCACTGGGAAGGTTGTCGGTGGGCGCACCTGCAAAGATACAGATATCCGGTAGCACAAAGCGTCCACTGCGAAGTTTCACGCGGAGTTCGGCAACGACGGTAAGGGTATCGGATTCCGCCCATTGCACTAGACACTGCGCGAAGAAGATTTGCAATAGGGAATGCAAAAAATCGGGCAAAGGTCGCTCCTCAAGGACGCCGTCGCGGTACTCGGGCTCACGCTCGAAGTGCTTGCGGAGGTACTCTTCCACGGGCATCAGGGCTTGGGTTGCCATACTTTGATCCTAGCTCAACAGCGTCCGCATCACTTGCCCGTGGACGTCGGTGAGGCGGTAATGGCGGCCTTGGAAGCGGTAGGTGAGCTTAGTGTGGTCGACGCCCAGGCAGTGCAGCATCGTCGCGTGGATGTCATGGACCTCCACCGGGTCGGCTGTAATGTTGTAGCTGAAATCGTCGGTTTCCCCATGCGTGATGCCGCCTTTAATGCCGCCGCCGGCCATCCATAAAGAGAAGCATCGCGGGTGATGGTCACGGCCGTAGTCGGTGGCGGTTAAAGTGCCTTGTGAATATACGGTGCGGCCGAATTCGCCAGACCAAACTACCAAGGTTTCATCGAGTAAGCCACGATTCTTCAAGTCCTGGATGAGGGCGGCGGAAGGTTGATCGGTTTGCTGACATTGCAGGCGTAGGTCGCGCGGCAGGTTGCCGTGTTGGTCCCAGCCGCGATGGAAAAGTTGGATGAAGCGGACGCCGCGTTCGGCCAGCCGGCGGGCGAGGATGCAATTGGCGGCGTAGGTGCCGGGGGTGCGGGCATCAGGGCCGTAAAGGTCGAACGTGCTGTCGGGCTCTTTCGACAAGTCAGTCAGTTCGGGTATCGAGGTTTGCATGCGGAAAGCCATCTCGTATTGGGCGATGCGAGTGGCGATTTCAGGGTCTTGATACTCGTCGAGCTTGTGCTGGTTTAGGGCCGCCAGGTCGTCCAGAAACCGGCGGCGGGCGGTGGGCGAGTAGCCATGGGGGTTGGAAAGATACAGCACCGGGTCGGTGCCCGAGCGGAACTTCACGCCGGCGTATTTGCTCAGCAGGAAACCGCTGCCCCAGGCCCGATCTGCCAGCGCCTGGGCGTTGCCCTTGCCTTGCGACACCATGACGACGAACGCCGGCAGATCCTGATTTTCGCTCCCCAAACCATAGCTGATCCAGGCGCCGATGCTGGGCCGGCCCGCGAGTTGGAAGCCCGTCTGGCAGAAGGTAACAGCCGGATCGTGGTTAATGGCTTCGGTGTGGACGGAGCGGATGACGGCAATGTCGTCGACCACCTTAGCGGTGTGCGGAAGCAACTCGCTCAAGTAAGTGCCGGACTGGCCGTGGCGAGCGAACTGGAAGACGGAGGGCGCAGTGGGGAAGCCGGTTTGGAACGCCGTCATGCCCGTCAGACGCTGGCCTTGGCGGATGGACTCGGGCAGTTCGGTGCCTGCCAATTTAGAGAGACCGGGCTTGTAGTCAAACAGGTCGAGCTGTGAGGGGCCGCCATGTTGAAAGAGGTAGATGACGCGCTTGGCCTTGGGCGCGAACGTGGGCAGACCGCTCGCGCCTAACAGGGATTCAAGGGCCATCGCCCCCAGGCCTTGGGCAGTGCGGCTCAGGATTGCGCGGCGTGAAAGCATGGGTTATTCCTTGGTGACGGCTTCGTCGAGGTTCAACAGCAAGTTGCCGACGGCGGCATAGGCGGCCAGATGGGCTGGCTTGAGGGAAGCGTCGGACTTGGCGAGCCCTTGGTTCAAGTAGGCCGCGGCCTGGTCGCTGGAGAAATAGTCCAGGTGATATTTGAGGCTTTCCGATAGAACGCGGGCCTCCACCGGAGCGGGCCGCCGTCCGGTGACGAGGCGGAAGCCATAGGCCAGCCGCTGCTCCGGCGACGTGCCGCCTTCCTTCAGCATGCGCTGTCCCAGCATCCGGCCAGCTTCGAGGAAAGTCACGTCGTTCATCAAATTGAGAGCTTGTAACGGAGTATTCGTCCGGCTCTCGCGCACCGTGCAACTCTCGTGATTGGCGGCATCGAAGTTCACCATCATGGGCGGAGCGATGGTGCGCTTCCAGAAAGTGTAGAGGCCACGGCGATAGAGGTCGTTACCGGTGCTTTCGACATAGTCCATGTCCTGCATGGAGATCTCTTTCCAAAGTCCGGCTGGTTGATACGGCTTCACGGACGGCCCACCGAGCGACTCATGCAGCAAGCCGCTGGCCTGCAGGGCGGCGTCGCGAATCATCTCTGGTGCCAGGCGCACGCGAGGTCCGCGGGCGAGCAGGCGATTGTCGGGGTCGCGCTCGAGTAATTCGGGCGTCACCTTCGAAGATTGGCGATAGGTGGCGCTGGTTAGGATGAGCTGGTGTAAGGCTTTGACGTCCCAGCCGGAGCGGATGAATTCGAGGGCCAGCCAGTCGAGGAGTTCGGGGTGCGACGGCCAGTCCCCCTGCGTGCCAAAGTCCTCGACAGTTTTCACGAGCCCGGTGCCGAAGTACATTTGCCAGAATCGATTCACGGTGACGCGAGCGAGTAGCGGGTTTTCGGGCGCCGTGATCCACTGGGCAAGGCCGAGCCGATTGTTCGGGCGGCCCGGGGGCATCGGGGGCAAAATGGCGGGCAGGCCGGGCGTGACGGCTTCTCCAGGTTTATCGTAGGCCCCACGCAGCAGGATGTGCGTTTGCTTGGGAGCGCCTTCGGCCATCACCATGACGGTGGGAAAGGTGCGCTCGAAGCGTTCTTTGTCGTCGATCAGCCGCTGGAGTTTGCGCCACGCGTCGCCGTCGGGGGTGGCCGAATTTTCGAGGAACGCGGCGCGGGCGAATTCTGGCCGGTCGATGTGGGCCAACGCCTCGACTTGCTCTGGAGGCAGCACGCGATTGTAAACGCGGGCATCCAGGATCTGGCCCGCATAGTGATTCTGCGGGCCACCGCCGGCGCCGATGCGCAGCGGCTCCTTGAAGACGGCGCCGGCGTTGACGAAGGGGCGATACAGCGTATCCTGGGTCACTTTGAGAGCCTGCAATTGGCCATCGAGATAGATGTTGACGCCGGCGGCAGCCACGCGGCCGTCGTAGGTTACCGCCACGTGATACTCCCGCCCGGTCTCCAGCTTGGTTTCGGTGTCGACGCGAATGGCGTCGTTGACGTAGTTACTGGTGAGGTGTACATGGACGTGGCCGTCCCGCACATAGACGCCGTAGCCCCGGCCGGTCGGCTTGTCGTTCATCCGGGTGAGGAGGGCGCCGTTGCCGGCTTTGATGCGCGCGCTGAGTGTGAAGTGGTCGCGGATATCGAAGGCGCCGCCTTCCTGGTTTTCGCTGGCCTGGCCCGGTTGCCAGGCGAAGTCGAGCCCGGTGGACGGCACCCAGCGGGTGGCCTTCGT
>JAYVUQ010000604.1:0-2838 GCA_043787785.1 Bryobacteraceae bacterium | reverse complement strand
AGGGCGGCGAAGTACAACGGACGCCTCGCGACTGCCGATGCCTCCACTTGGGTAGTTCCCTTGGCCCGCCGGCGTTCGTAGTAGAGCGACTCGTAGCGCGACAAGCGCGGGCAGGTAGCCGGATCGTTGGCCTGGATCAGGATCGGCGTTAACAACTCTTCGCGCTGGAGCCTACCCGCGGCGGCCTGGACGCGCGGGTCGTCACCTTCGGGAAAGACGATCCGCGGCCGAGGGGTAATTTGCCGCAGGCGTTCAATCTGAGCGGCGATGAAGGTGGTAGCGGATCCAGGAATTCCCATGCGAACCCCCATCGTAACGCGATAGACTGATGAGTTCGATGGCTATCCCCTCCGGGGAGGCGAAGAACTCTGGAAGATAAGGAAAATATGCGAAAGAAGGTAACGGTTGTTGGGGCCGGGAATGTGGGCGCTACCTGCGCCATGCGCATTGCCGATAAGGAATTGGCAGATGTGGTGTTGGTGGATGTGGTGGAGGGTGTGCCGCAAGGCAAGTCGCTCGACCTGATGCAGTCGGGCCCGGTGGAGGGCTATGACGTTACGTTGACGGGGTCGAACAACTACGAGCCCACCGCCAACTCCGACGTCGTCGTGATTACGGCGGGCCTGCCGCGCAAGCCCGGCATGTCGCGCGACGACTTGCTGTTGGCCAACTACGAGATCATGCGCCAGGCCAGCGAACAGGCGGCCAAATACAGCCCGAATGCGATCCTGGTGATTGTTTCAAACCCGCTCGACGCCATGTGTTGGACGGCGCTGCAGGTATCGAAGTTCTCGAAAAACCGCGTGGTGGGGATGGCCGGGGTGCTGGATACGGCGCGTTTCCGCACCTTCATCGCCCAGGAGTTGAACGTCTCCATGGAGAACGTCGTCGCGATGGTGCTGGGCGGCCATGGTGACACCATGGTGCCCTTGACGCGCCTGGCGAGCGTATCCGGCATCCCGCTTACCGAACTGATGAGCCAGGAGAAGCTGGACGAGATTGTGAAGCGCACGGCCAACGGCGGCGCGGAGATTGTGAGCTACCTGAAGACGGGCAGCGCTTACTATGCGCCAGCGGCGGCGACGGTGGAAATGGTTGAGTCCATTTTGAAAGACAAGAAGAAGGTGCTGCCTTGCGCCGCTTACCTGGAAGGCGAATATGGCGTGAAAGGCCTTTATGTGGGGGTGCCCGTCAAGTTGGGCGCGCGCGGCATTGAGCAGATCTACGAATTGAAGCTGACTGCGGAAGAGACAGCGATGTTGAAGAAGAGCACGGCGGCGGTGGAAGAGTTGGTCGGCATTCTCAAGCAAAAAATGGGCTAGGTCGCCGCTTTTTGCAAAGATTGGTGAAGGCGGTGGCCAAGCGTCTTGTCTTTAGCCGCCGCTTTTTGTAGTCTAAGTGTTCAACGCTCGATCCTGATGGAGGGATTCACAGTGGATAACGAAACGATGGTTAAAGTAGTGTGCGGCGTTTTAGCCGTGGTGTGCGTGGCGATCATCATCATGCGGCGCAAGGGCACCAAGAAGCCCATTGATGGCGACGATTTCTAAATCGTGACCGCATGAAGTTTGCAAAAGCCGCAGTCGCGCGTGAACCGGAGAAGCCGCGCCTGGACGAAAAGTATTGCGCGTATAAACTCAGCATCAAGCCCTCGCCCATTCACCGCTGGGGCTTGTTTGCCGAGGAGAAGATTCCTGCGCGCCGCAAGGTGATCGAGTACCGCGGTGAGCGCATCAGCCGCCGCGAAACCAAGCGCCGCGCCGATGAGCGGCCGCTCCATTACATCTTCACGCTCGACAAGTATTGGTGCCTCGACGGCGCCGTGGGTGGCAGCGGAGCCGAGTACATCAACCACAGCTGCGACCCGAGTGTCTGGACGCTGATCAGTAAAGGCCATATTTTGTACATGGCTAAGCGTGACATCCAGAAGGGGGAAGAGCTCTTCGTCGACTATCACTTTGGCGCAGACGTGGAGACTGTCCCCTGCTCCTGTGGCGCCAAGACGTGCCGGGGCACCATCAACGACAAACCGGAGTAAGCCATGCTCACCACTCTCCTGCTGGCGACGCTGCTGGGCGATGAGGCGATCCGGCTGATCGTTCCAAGCGATGATATGGGCGCGGCGCACGCCATCAATGGACGCACCACCCGGGCCTATCGGGAAGACGTCATGCGCACCACGAACATCATCGTGCCCGGGCCCTGGCTACCGGAGGCGGCGCGGATGCTGGCCGAGAATCCCGGGCTCGAGGTAAGGCATCCACTTGGCGATCACCAGCGAGTGGACCCTGGTGAAATGGAGTCCGCTGACGCATGCGCCGAGCCTGACGGATGCGAACGGTTATTTCTACCGGATGGTGCGGCCGAACCCGCGCTTCCCGGCAGAACAAAGCGTCGTGGAAGGCAAGCCCGAGCTCGAAGAGGGGGAGCGAGAATTGCGGGCGCAGATTGAGTTGGTGCCGCAGCTGTCCTACATGACGACTCATATGGGCTTTGCGGGCCCGTTTCCAGAGATTCAGGCGCTGGTGAAAAAGCTGGCGGCGGAATACGGGCTTTTGCTGCCCGGCGCTACGAAGAGCTTGGGGCCTTTGTATGGGTCGACGGACTCGGGCGAGGTCCGCGCGGCGAAGATTGCCGAGAGGCTGGAAACCCTGGAGCCGGGCTGGACCACGCGGCGCTCGATACGCCGGAAATGCGGGCAATCCACCATCCAGGCTGTCAGAACGTGGCTACGGATCGGGCGGCGGTGATGGAGAGTTGGACCAGCGGAAAGGTGAGAGACGTCATCCGCAGGCGCCAGATCCAACTAGACAAGACAAAAAGTCAGGTCCGACGAGA
>JAYVUQ010000603.1:0-9276 GCA_043787785.1 Bryobacteraceae bacterium | reverse complement strand
TACTTCGCCTAGTCGCGTGTAAACTGGGGTATGCGCGCCTGCTTACTCCTTCTCACGCTCCCCTTATTCGCCGCGCCCGCCCGGTTCACCGAACCGGACCGGGTCGCCAGGCTCAAAGCCGCCTTGCCCGCCATTGAACAACTATTCGCTCGCGCCCATGAACAATTGGGCGTACCCGGCTCCGCCTGGGGCGTCGTGATTGATGGCGAGTTAGTGCTCGCCAAAGCCTATGGCCTGCGCGACGCCCAAACCAAGGATCCGGTTACCGCCGCCACCGCTTTCCGCATCGCTTCAATGACGAAGAGCTTCACCGCGGCCGCCGTCTTGAAACTGCGCGATGAAGGCAAACTGTCGCTCGAAGATCCGGTCGAAAAGTATCTTCCCGAGTTCAAGAACTACGGTTACCCCACCAGCGACAGCGCGCCCATCCGGGTGCGGCAGTTACTCTCGCACGGCGCCGGTTTCCCCGAGGACAACCCTTGGGGAGACCGGCAACTCGCCATTCCCGACGCCACCCTCAAGCAGTGGGTGAAAGACGGCATCCCCTTTTCCACCACGCCCGATACGGCCTTTGAGTATTCCAATTATGGCTTCGCCCTGGCTGGACAAATCGTGCAAAAGGTTTCTGGCATGAGTTATCGCGAATATATTGAGAGCCGCATCCTGAAGCCCCTCGGCCTGACCGCGTCGTCGCTTGAGCCGGGCGTCATCGCCCCTTCCGCACGCGCCACCGGCCATGGCCGCAAGGCCGATGGCTTCTTCGAAATTCCCTCCCTGGCCCACGGAAGTTTTGGCGCCATGGGCGGCTTGGTCACCACCGTGCCGGACCTCGCCAAGTGGGTCGCCTTCCAGCTCTCGGCCTTCCCCTCCCGCGATGGTGAAGACGCTGGCCCCGTGCGTCGCAGTTCCTTGCGTGAAATGCAAAGGCTCCAACGTCAGTCGAACTTTGTCGCCGATCGCGGCCGCGCCACCACCGGTGGCTATGGCTACGGCCTGGGTGTCAGCACCGATTGCCGCTTCGCCCACATCGTCGGGCACGGCGGCGGCTTACCCGGCTTTGGATCCTACATGATGTGGCTGCCCGAATACGGCGTCGGCATGGTGGCCATGACGAACCTCACTTATCAGGGCCCCGCCGGCATTTTAAGCCAAGCTTTTGACTTACTCGCCAAAACCGGAGCCCTTGAGCCGCGTAAGTTACCCCCATCGCCCGAGTTAGTCGCCATGCGCGACGCCTTGGGCCGCCTGTGGAGTAATTGGGACGATGGCGAGCTCAAACGCTTGGCCGCCGATAACTTCTTCCTCGATGGCGATGTAGCGGCTCGCCGGCAGGAAATGGCGGCCGTACAGGCGCGGGCGGGGAAGTGCGAAGCACCGGGTGTCATTGAGCCCGAGAACCTTTTGCGGGGCCGCTTCCGCATGAAGTGCGAACGCGGCGAGGTGGAAGTGTCCTTCACTCTGGCACCCACCAAACCCGCCACGCTTCAGATGTGGCGTATGTTCGCGATCGGTTCTCCTTCGGCAGAAATTACCGCCGCCGCCAATGAATACTTGGCCAAGCCGCGTGAAGGACTGGGCATGTGCCGCGTGGGCGAGGTACTCTCGGGCGATGGCGCGCGGCAGAGCCGCGTCCAACTCAACTGCGAAACGGGTAAAGCATCGGTCGCCTTCACGGCCAGGCCGGAAGGCGGCATCGACGCCGGCCCCCTACAACGCGCTCCCGGCGCGCGCTGTGCGCCCGCGCTCTAAGCGCTATAATTCAGGGTTCATGACGATACTCCGCTTCAGCGCAGCCCTCACCCTCGGCCTTACTCTCCTTGCTCAGGAGAAGACTCGCGTCATTGCCTTTGGCGCCCATCCCGATGACTGCGATATTGGCTCCTCCGGCATGGCCGCCATCCTGGCCAAGGCCGGACACGCCGTCAAGTTTGTCTCCATCACCAACGGCGACGCCGGCCACCAGACCCTCGGCGGCGGTGCCCTCGCCCGGCGTCGTTATGCCGAAACTCAAGAAGTGGCTCGCCGTTTAGGCATCACCTACGACGTCTTGAATAACCACGACGGCGAGTTAATGCCCACCCTCGACGTCCGCCTGCAAGTTATTCGGAAAATTCGCGAATGGAACGCCGACATCGTCCTGGCGCCGCGCCCCAACGACTACCACCCCGATCATCGCTACACCGGCGTCCTGGTTCAAGATGCCGCCTACATGGTCGTCGTGCCCAACGTCGCCCCAGATACGCCCCCGTTACGTAAGAATCCTATTTTCCTTTACTATCAGGATCGTTTCCAGAAGCCGGCCCCCTTCCGGCCCGACATCGTCGTTGACATCACCAGCGTCTTTCAGCAGAAAATCTTTGCCCTCGATGCCCATCGAAGCCAATTCTACGAGTGGCTACCTTGGGTGGATGGCACGCTCGACCAAGTACCCAAGGATCCCGCCGCCCGGCTCGTGTGGTTGGCTAAGGGCCGCACCCGCGTGATCACTCCCGTCGTCAAGACTTCGCTGGAAAAATGGTACGGCACCGCGCGCGCTTCCGAAGTGAAGCAATTTGAAGCTTTTGAGATTTGCGAGTACGGCAAACAGCCCACCGAAGCTGAATTGCGCCAATTGCTCCCTTTCCTTAGGCTGCAATGAAAAGCAGCGACCAGGACGACCTGCAACACTTTGGTTATGCGCAGGAGTTACTGCGCGAAATGGGCGGATTTTCCAATTTCGCCATCTCGTTTTCGAATATCTCTATCCTCACCGGCGCAGTTACTTTGTTCGGCTACGGCTTCGACCAAGGCGGGCCGCTCGAGATGTCGCTAGCCTGGCCCCTCGCCACTTTGCTTACTCTCGCCGTCGCCGCTTCCATGGCCGAACTCTGCTCGGCCTTCCCCACGTCGGGCGCGCTGTATCATTGGGCGGCGGCGCTCGGCGGCCCTCGCATCGCTTGGTTTGTCGCCACCCTCAACATCATTGCCTGCACCGCCAGTTTCGCCGCCATCGACTATGCCTGCGCCCAGTACTTACTCCCCTTGGCGCGCATCAAGGCCACCACACTTACCTTGTTTATTGCCTTCTCGTTCATCGCCATCTCCCAAGGCCTCTTGAATGCCTATGGCGTCAAGCTGGTGGCGAAACTCAACGACGCCAGCGTCACGGTGCATATCCTGGGCACGCTCATACTGGTCGGGCTGATCTTCTGGGCCGCGCCGCTACAACCGGTATCGTTCCTATTCACCGCTGTAAGTCCGATTGGCACTAAGCCCTACTACGCCGCATTTACTCTCGGCTTGTTACAAGCCATGTGGACCTTTACCGGCTACGATGCCTCCGCCCACTTAGCCGAAGAAACCAAAGACCCTCGCCGCCATGCTCCTTGGGGTATGCTTCTCTCCCTAGCGCTTTCCGGCTTAATCGGCTACCTCATGCTCATCGCGCTTACCCTAGCCGTCAAGGATCTCTCTCCTGGGCAAACCGCCGTCTCCATCTTGCAACGCGCCCTCGGCGAGCGCATGGGTAGCGCCCTCTCGTTCATGGCCGCCATCGCGATGTGGTTTTGCGGCCTCTCGGCCCTGGCGAATAATTCGCGCGCCTTATTTTCGTTGGCGCGCGACAATGGCACGCCCTGGCCCAACCGTGTTGCCCTCGTTGACCACCGTCACGGAACGCCCGTCGTGGCCATTTGGGGCTTGGTAGCCGCTGCCGTCGCTCTGCTCGTCTGGTCCGGCACCCTGGCCATCCTGGCGGCCGTCTCCACCGTCGCCTTCTATGTCTCTTACGGCATCCCCATTTACCTAGGCTGGAAGGCCCGGCCCACGCAATGGGTGAAAGACGCGCTCTGGAACCTGGGCCGTTGGGGCGGCGCGATCAACCTGGTCGCCCTGCTGTGGGTCGTCGCCATTTGTATCATCCTAATGCTGCCACCCAATGAATTGGCCGCCAAAACGCTCGCCGGCGTGCTGCTGTTCCTTGGCCTCACCTACTATTCCGGCCTCTTAAAAGGCTACCTGGGCCCAGCCTTCACCCGCCGGTCCGGTTAGCTAAATGTAACTTCCTCCAGAAATCAGAAACTTTTTGCGAACATTGCTCGCCCTGGTGCGTATTAGCTGCCAGGATGTTAACAATCATGCGTTCGAGCCTCCTCGTTTTGCCGCTCCTGCTCTCTTCTTGCGAATTCGACGGCCTTCAATCCGACCGGTTTCGCGAAGACTTTCACCTGAACTACAAACTGGAACCCGGCCAGCGGGTTTCCGTCGAGAATTCAAATGGTTCGATTGAAGTGGCGGGCTGGGACAAGAACGAAGTGGACATCAGCGGTGAGCGTTTTGCGCCTACCGAAGACTATTTGCGCCAGTTGAAAGTGGACGTCCAGGCTACGCCGTCCGCCGTCCGCATCCGCACCATCAAGCCCAAGGGCATCGGCTGGAGCGGCCCCACTGGCGGCGTGAAGTATTTCATCCGCGTGCCGAAGCAGACCCTGCTTGACCGTATTGAGAGCACCAATGGCTCCCTTCGCGTCGAAGATGTCCAAGGCAATGCTCAGTTGCGGTCTACCAACGGGTCGGTCAAGATGTACCGCGCTCAGGGCAGCTACGACGTGCTCACCACCAACGGCTCCATTGAGCTATCGGCCCACAACGGCGACGTGAAAGCGCGCACCACCAACGGTGGCATCCGCATGGAAGCACTCAATGGTTCCTTAACCGCGGAGACCACCAATGGCTCCATCCACGCGCGTCTCTCCGGTGGCGGCACTACGCCGGTCCGCCTCGAAACCACCAACGGAGCCATTGAGGTGACGATTGAGAAGTCGGCCGCCGGCATGCATGCCACCACCTCTAACGGCTCCATTACCGTCAAACTGCCGGCTGGCCTCAAGGCGTCCATCCGCGCCAATAGCGGCTCCGCCGTGAGTTCGGAGTTTCCGGTGGAAGGCGATGTCGAGAAGAAGCGACTCCGCGGCACTATCAACGGCGGTGGGCCGCTGTATGAGTTTGAAACCAACAACGGCCGCATCCGGCTCGAACGTTTATAGCTCGCGCGGGAAGCCCGCGGCGGTTCTGGTACGTACATAGAGTCACCAACGCCCACGTCTTTGGCTCCATGCTGCGGCGTTCAGGTGCTCAGCCGCGGCTAACTCGTCGCCTTGCGGATTGAGCGGCAGAGGCAAATGCAGTTCCTTATGTTCGAGATCGAATGATATCCTGGCAGCTTGGCCCACCCACTTACTGTGCGCGTCAATCCGCGCGATAACGTCGCCATCGCCGTCAGTGCCGATGGCTTGGCCCGCGGCACCATGTTGCCCGAGGGCGTCACCCTCCGCGAAGCCATTCCGCAGTCTCACAAAGTCACTTTGCTTCACCTGACCGAAGGCGCGCCCATCATCCGCTACGGCGAAGTGATCGGCTACGCCGCGCGCGCTATTCCCGCCGGAAGCTGGATTCGCGAAGACGTCATCCGCATGCCCGAAGCGCCGGAGTTGTCGCGCTTGCCCTTGGCCACCGCGGTGCCGCCCACCGCTCCCGCCCTCACCGGACATACCTTCGAGGGCTATCGCAATGCCGATGGCAGTGTCGGCACCAAGAATGTCCTGGGCATCGCTACCACCGTGCAATGTGTCGCCGCCACGGTCGACTATGCCGTGGCCCGTATCCGCGCTGAGTTACTGCCCCGGTTCCCTTATGTCGACGATGTCGTCTCGCTCACCCACACTTACGGCTGCGGCGTCGCCATCGACGCGCCCGATGCCGCCATCCCCATCCGCACCTTGGGCCATATCAGCCGCCATGCGAACCTGGGTGGCGATCCGCTGGTGGTCAGCCTGGGCTGCGAAAAAATGCAGCCTTCGCGCCTTTTCCCCATGTTTGAGAGCGCGCCGCCCGAAGTTGTCCGCCTGCAAGACTATGCCGGCTTTGGTGAAATCGTTTCGCGCATCCTCGAAAGCGCTGAACGACGGCTGGCCCTGCTCAACCAGCGCCGGCGAGTTACTTGCCCGGCTTCTGACTTAGTCGTCGGCTTGCAGTGCGGTGGCAGCGATGCCTTCTCCGGTATTACTTGCAACCCCGCCGTCGGCGCCATGTCCGACTTACTCGTGCGCGCCGGTGCCACCGTCATGTTCTCCGAAGTCACCGAAGTGCGCGATGCCGTCCACTTACTCACGCCCCGTTGCGCCACCGAAGATATCGCCCGCGATTTGGTGCGGGAAATGCAGTGGTACGACGATTACCTCGCCCGCGGACGCGCCGACCGCAGCGCCAATACTACCCCGGGCAACAAGCGCGGCGGGCTCGCCAATATCGTCGAAAAAGCTATGGGCTCCATTGCCAAAGCCGGCTCCTCCGCCTTGATGGGTGTCGCGACCCATGGTGAAAAAGTAACTCGCAAAGGCCTCATCTTCGCCGCCACCCCCGCCAGCGATTTTATCTGCGGCACCCAGCAATTGGCCTCGATGAACCTGCATGTCTTCACCACCGGCGAAGGCACACCCTACGGGCTAGCCTTGGTGCCCGTGGTGAAAGTCTCTTCCCGCACCTCGCTCGCCGAGCGCTGGCATGACCTGATTGACCTAGACGCCGGCCGCATCGCCACCGGTGAAGCCACCATCGAAGAAGTGGGCTGGGAGCTATTTCGCTTACTACTCGATGTCGCTAGCGGCCGCCGAAAAACCTGGGCCGACCACTGGCGTTTATACAACGCCCTGGCACCATTCAATCCGGGACCGGTCACTTAGGCCTAAGCGCGCTTGTGCATCCGGCCCGCCCAGGCCAGAAAACGGAGTAACTCCTGGCGATGCTGCCAGGAAAAGGTAAAGAATTGCCGAGCCGTAATGTCGTCCGCGTGCAGACCCCAGTAAGTCTCCATCCGCCACCGCAGATAAGGGCTCGCCCACGGCCGCAGCGGGTATCCCCGTACGGCATTCCAAAGGAAGCTCAGCACCTAGCGGCTCTGCGAGAGCTTCTTTGGCTCGCGCTGGTTGGGCGTGGCGTAGTAGCCCGAACGCGTACGGACAACCGGGTTATTCGGCCCTTTGGCGGTTACTTTGACGGTGCGATAACTGCCATCGAGCGCGGCGTTCAGCGGCGAGTAAGTAATCACATACTGGTTGCGAATATCGTGGGCCACTTGCAGGGCCAGTTTCTCCACCTCTTCCAATTCCTTGGGGAAGAAACACAGCCCGCCGGACGAGTCGGCAATGGACCGCAGCGAGCGCTGCGCCTTCTTGGCTTCGCGCGGCTCTTCGGTCGACAGTAAGCCAATTACGTGGATCACCACATTCGCGCGGCCGGTTTTGGCCAGTAACTTCTCCAAGGTGGTGCTGCTGGCATTGTCGTTACCGTCGGTGATCAGCATCAGCACGCGCTTGTCGTGCTTACCCTTGGCCACATTGTCGAGCGAAAGGTCAATGGCGTCGTAGAAAGCGGTTCCGCCTAGCGAGTCAATCCGCGCGAGGCCTTCTTCCATCTTCTTGATGTCCGAGGTGAACGGCACGTCTTCAAAAGCCTGGTCATTGAAGTTGACGATGAACACCTGGTCTTTGGGGTTCGATGCCTTCACCATGGCGATGGCGGCGGCTTCTACTTTGGCGCGGCGGTCGCGCATGGAGCCGGAGTTATCCACAATCAGGCCGAGCGAGACCGGCACGTCTTCGCGGAGGAAGGCCTTAATGGGCTGCTCTACCCCGTTCTCCGTCACCTTAAAGGCGCTGCGCGGCAAGTCCGTGACTAACTGGCCTTTCGAGTTTACCGCTGTTGCATAAAGCGGCACCAGTCGCGTATCAGACCGAAACGTCGCTTCGGGTTCTTGAGCATAACCGACAGCGGCAGCAGTGGCGGTTAAGAAGAGTCGTCTACTGGGCTGGAGCATAATAGCCTTGACGCCACGCGGGCTTGAGTGGCGGCAGTCCTTTCGGCTGAATCAATTTCACTTGCACGCGACGGTATTTGCCATCCCGTTCCTGGTTCAGCGGAGAGAATCCCAGGACATATTGATTACGCAATTCGATGCCAATTTTGGCCGCCACGTCCGGCAGTTCGTTCACATTTTCAATCGGAAAATGGCGGCCGCCGGTCTGCTCGGCTACTTCTGTCAGCAAACCCGGGCCAGCCATCTCCTCCGCAGAACGGCCGCGGGCCGACATCGGCTCAAAAATACCGATCGCATAGATTTGGACGTCGGCTTCCCGGATCAGGTTCCGAATCTCGCTTTCGGTATACCGGGACGAATTGTCGCCGCCGTCGGAAAGGATAATAATGGCCTTGCGTGGATTCTTGGCCTTCTTCATCTGGGTCATGGCAGTGTAAACGCCGTCCAGCAGGGCCGTCTTTCCCTTGGCCTGGGTAAAGGTGAGCCGGTTCTGAATCTCCTCCGTGGAATGGGTGAAGGGGACGACAAGCTCGGGCCGGTCATTGAACTGCACCAGGAAGAACTCGTCTTCCGGGTTGGCCGTTTTAAAGAACTGCGCCGCAGCCTGGCGGGCCTTCTGCAGTTTGGGCCCCATGCTGCCGCTGGCATCGAAAACCAACCCGATGGAGAGCGGCGCGTCTTCGCTGGCGAACTGCGAGATCTTCTGCTCCACCTTGTCTTCAAAGAGCTTGAACTGCTCTTTCTCGAGACCCGTGACGAACCGGTTGAGCGGATCGCGCACCGTGACGTTGATGAGCACCAAGTTGGTGTCCACGCGAATGTTAGGGGCGCGGGCTTCGCCCTCTGCCGGAGGTTTAGGCGCGGCGGTGGAGGTGCGTGGCTCAATGCCGACGCGGGCCGGGGGCAGGGCGGTGGGGGAAGGGGTCTCGGGCTTTTTCGTTTGTTCGATGGCGGGCTGGGCGTTGTTCTTCGCCCGGTCCGCCGCCGATAGAAGGATTGCCGCAAAAATGACCATGCCGAGGCTAGCCAGCCGGCTGCGAAATCGCATAGGACACCATCCCGTTTCGAGAGAGTCTCGATTCTTCTTCACGATATCATCAAAGCCCAGGCCAAAGACGGAGGGGCCGTGTTACCATCGAACGTGCCGCAGCGCATTCTCGGCGTTATTCCTGCCAGGTTCTCTTCCAGCCGGTTTCCCGGTAAAGCCCTCGTCGCTATCGCCGGAAAGCCTATGATTCAACATGTGTGGGAACGGGCGCTCGAAGCCCGCTACCTCACCAATGTGGTGGTAGCTACCGACGATGACCGCATTGCCCAAGCCGCCCGTGGCTTTGGCGCGATTGTGCGCATGACTCGGAGCGACCATTTTTCCGGCACCGATCGCGTGGCCGAAGTCGCCTCGGCGGACCCGGCTTCGGTGGTGG
>JAYVUQ010000602.1:0-12172 GCA_043787785.1 Bryobacteraceae bacterium | reverse complement strand
TGCGTGCGGATGACTTCGAATCAGTTTCTGTCTGGCTTTGGGGAGCCGAGCGAGGTGGAAGCGGCGCTGGGGCGGGTTTACCAAAAGCAGGGTTTGGCGGCGGCGTATGCCTGGATTGAGGCGGAACTGATGCCGAGATTCGCTCAGCAGGAAGAGAATCGGCGGAAGCGCTTGGGCCTTTTGTAATAATTCCCCGGGCCCGGCGTATAGCCAGCAGAGGAATTATGATAGCGACGCTCGCAATAGCCGACAATTCGATACAGGCCATGCCCCCAGAACTAGGCGATCTCTACTCCCGCTATGCGGACACTGTGTACCGGACGGCGCTCCGCGTGACCGGTTCGACGGTCGATGCTGAAGATATCCTGCAGACCGTATTCTTACGGGTGCTGAAACGCGAGGAGCCATTGGACCCCTTGCGCGCGCCCGAAGGATTTTTGCGGCGATCGGCGGCGAATGCGGCGATCGATATTGTGCGGCGGAGGTCGACGTGGCGGCAAGAGTCAATTTCGGAAACGCCGGACCGGCTGAAGCAGGAGAGTTCGGCAGAACTGAAGGAGCGATTGCGGCAAGCGATTGCCACGCTGGATGAGCGGGACGCCGAGATGTTCGTGCTGCGGTATGTGGAAGGTTTGGCGAACGGCGAGATCGCGGAAATGTATGGAGTCGAGAAGACTACGATCGCGGTGCGCCTACACCGGATTCGGGAGTCGCTCAAAGTGCAGTTGGGGAACTGAAGAAAGGACAAGATGATGAACGACGAACAGTTTGACGATTTATTGAATGAGATCCACGCTTCGGATGCCCCACGCGAGATGGGGGAGGCTAAGGAGCGGGTGCGGGCGCGGCTGGAGATGGCTCCCGCATGTGCGGAAGTGCGTCCGGACTTGGCCCAGTATGTGGCTGGGACATTGGAAGAGACGCGGCGGCTGTTGGTGGAAGACCACCTGAGCCGATGTGCGGCTTGCCGGGGCACCTATGGAGAGATGACAGGCGAGCGGCCGAAGGTGGTGGCGATGCCGGCGCTTGCGGCTCGCCGGATGCCGGCGTTTGCCAAGTGGGCGATGGCGGCGAGCGTGGCGGCGTTGTCGATGTGGGCGGCGCGCGAGCCACTGGATAAATTACTGGCGCCGTCGGGCGCGCGGGCGACCGTGGCGATGGGTTCGGGTGAGTTACTCCGCATTGATGGGCAGTTACTGAAGGCGGGCGATGCCATTGGCGAGGGCGACATTGTGCGTTCGGGCCGAGGCACGCGAGCGAAGCTAAGCTTGGCGGATGGCTCGCAACTGGAGATGAACGAGCGGTCGGAGTTGTATGTGACGGCGGCGTGGAGCGGGCAAACGGTACACCTGGAGCGTGGCGATGTGATGATTCAGGCGGCCAAGCAGCGGCGTGGTCATCTGCGAGTGGCGACGAACGACTCGGTAACTTCGGTGAAGGGCACGGTATTTGGCGTCAGCACGGGTATGCAGGGGTCGCTGGTGACGGTGATCGAAGGCGCTGTGCAGGTGGATCAATCAGGCGGCGGGCACTTACTGAAGCCGGGCGAGCATGCGGCGACGTCGGCGGCGCTGGAGGCAGTTACTCCGGCCGAGGCGGTAGCTTGGAGCGCGGATGCGCAGAAGTATATTCAGTTACTGGCTGAGTTAACGGTGATCGAACAGAAATTTGCGGCGTTGCCGGCGGCGGCGTTGCGGACGAGCCCCCAGTTACTGGGTTATATGCCGGCGAGCACGATGGTGTATGCGTCGGTGCCGAACTTAGGCGGGCCAATTGACCAGGTGATTGGGTTGATGGATGCGCGGGCGAAAGAGAGCCCGGTGCTGCGTGAGTGGTGGGTGTCGCCGGCGATGGTGGAGATGAAGTTGCAGTTGACCAGGCTGCAGGCGATTACACCGATGATCGGCGATGAAATGGTGTTTGGCCTGATGTCAGAAGGCAACAACATGAAGCCGGTGATGGTGATGGGCGTGAAAGTGGGCCAACGGGCGGCTCTACAGGCGAAGTTGACGCAGACCTTCACGGGCGTAATGCATGTAGCCTATGCGGTGAGCGATCAGTACGTGTTGATGACGGGCGAGGCGAAGGATTTGGCGCCGTTGCAAGCGGCGACGGCGAAGCTGAGCACGACGGCGTTTGGCAACGAGATCCGGGCGCGGTATGCGAAGGGCGCCGGATGGTTACTGGGCGTGAACATCGAGCAGGCGGTGCTGCGGGCAGGTACGAATGTACACTCACAAGCGGCGATGTTGGCCAGTGGGGCGAACCGGATGAAGCACTTGTTCCTGGAGCAGAAGACGGTCGGCACGGCGAGCGAGAATTCGGCGTTACTCACTTTTAACGGTCAGCGAGAGGGCTTGGCGAGTTGGCTGGCAAGTCCGGCGGCGACGGCGGCGGGCGAGTACATTTCGTCCGAGGCTTTGGTGGCAGGGTCAGTGACGACGCGCAATCCGCTTCAGTTGTTTGACTCGTTGTTGGATACCTTATCCAGGATGTCACCGGACGCGATTGGGCACCTGCGCGAGTTCGAGCAGAAGACGGGGGTGAATTTTGGGAACGACATCGCGGGGGCTTTGGGTACGGACTACGCTTATGCCGTAGAGACACCGACTTTGCCGATTCCTGGTTGGATTGCGGCGGCAGAGGTGTACCGGCAGGCGTCGCTCGACGAGTCGCTACGGCGGTTTGTGGAGGCGTTTAACCGCGAATCGAAAGATACGAAGTTGACGCTGACAACGGAGACGACCGGTGGCCGGACGTGGACGACGCTGAAGACTTCGGCATTGCCGACGGCTTTGCAGATGACCTATGACCGTGGCTATCTGCTGCTGAGTTCAGACCGGGCGATCATCACGCGGGCGATCCAGACGCGAACCGGGGGCTTCCCGCTGGTGCGTTCGGCGAAGTTCCGCAATCAACTACCGACGGGAGCGGGTGTGCATCAGTCGGCTTTCTTCTGGGTAAACACGAGCGATTCCGTGAGGGAGATGTTGTCAGGGGTCGTGACCGGACAATTGGCGACTTTGTTGCAGAGCCGTGAGCCTTTGCTGATTTTGGTGAACGGAGAAACGGAACGAATCGCGGCTTCGAGTCGTAACCGGATTACCAGCCTGGTGTTCGACATGATGCTGGCCGGGATGACGCAAGGCGGCAACAATCGCCAAGCGCCCCGAGTGCTGCAGGAAAAGAAGGCAATATTGTAAGTATGGTTCCGGTACTCGAACTCGACAACTTACGTGTTCAGCTGGGCCGGCGGGAGATCCTGAAAGGGCTCTGCTGCCGGCTTGGCGTTTCTGAGGGAGGTAGCAGCGGCGGGCGGGCGATTGGCTTGCTGGGGCCGAATGGCGCGGGCAAGAGCACGTTGATTCAGACGATGTTGGGTTTTCATGCGCCCTTGTCTGGTTCGGCGAAGTTGTTCGGGTTTGATTGTCACCGGCAGCCGAAGGAAGTGCGGGCACGACTGGGTTACATGCCAGAGAACGACTCGTTTATCGCCAATATGACGGCAGTCGCTTTCTTGCGGATGATGGGCGAGCTATCCGGAATGCCGCGGGGCGCAGCGCTGGAGAAGGCGCACGAGACGCTGTTCCATGTGGGGCTGGGCGAAGCGCGTTACCGGCAGTTGGGCACTTACTCGCTGGGCATGAAGCAGATGGCCAAGCTGGCGCAGGCGATCATCCACGGGCCAGAGTTGGTGATTTTGGACGAGCCTACGAATGGCCTGGATCCGGCGGCGCGGCTGCGGATGTTGACTTTGATCCACGAGATCAAAGCGACGCACAAGATGAATGTGCTGCTGTGTTCGCACTTACTGCATGATGTGGAAGAGACTTGCGATGAGGTGCTGATTCTGAAAGACGGGCAGATTGTGCATCACGCGAATTTGGAAGAAGAGCGGCGGATGAACCGGCGCTTTGTGGAATTGGAGCTGGCAGGCGCAAGCGCGGGCTTTGCGGCGGCCTTGGGCACCTTGGGTGCGGTTGGCGTGGATGAGGGCGAGGGTCGTTGGCGGATAGTGCTGCCGGCCGATATCGAGATCGGCGCGCTGTGGCGGTTGGCGGCGGAGCGTCACTTACAGGTACGCAAGCTGACTTACCGGCGCGATACGCTCGAAGAGATTTTCTTGAAAGCGGTAGGCCATATTCGGGCAACGCCGGGTGACGCCAATAAACCGCCGCCCTTGCCCGTGTTAGCTGCAGAGGTGACCCATGGCCGTCTATAAGCGTGGCTATGAGCGGTACGAAGGGCCACGGACCTCGAACTGGGAGCGGCTGATGGTGTTGCCGCGCTATAGCTGGAGCCGGCTGATGTCGCAACGGCTGGTGATCGCGGTACTGATTGGCGCGGCATTCTGGCCTTTGCTGTGCGGCATTTTCATCTACATTGCCAATCACACGGAGTTACTGGCGGGGTTCGGGCAGGGCTTTCAGAAGTTTTTGGCGGTGGACGGGAAGTTCTTCAATGTATTTATGGGGGTGCAGTCCGTTTTTGCGATTAGTTTAGCGGCTATGACGGGCCCGGGGTTAATTGCTCCGGACCTAACGAATAATGCGTTGCCGCTCTATTTTTCGCGTCCGATGTCGCGTTGGGAATATGTGTTGGCACGGTTGATTGTGCTAGCCGGTATGTTATCGGCAATCACGTGGATTCCCGGGCTGTTGATCTTCGGCATGCAAGTGGGCATGGCGGGCAGCGATTGGTTTTTCAAATATTGGAACCTGGGTGTGGCGGTGTTTGCGGGCTTTGCGATGTTAGTGGTACTGACCAGTCTGGTAGCGCTGGCGAGTTCGGCGTGGGTGAAGTGGCGGGTGGTGGCGGGGGCATTGGTGCTGGGATTCTTCTTTGTCCTGGCCGGGGCGTCGAAGATGATCAACGCCATCTTCCGGGACGATGCGGGCAGCTTGCTGAATCCGCTGTATCTACTGGAAAGGATGTGGGCGGCGATGATGGGCATCGACTCGCCTAGCGAATCAGAACCCGGCCTGTGGGCCTGCGCCTGCGCACTGATCGGCCTCTGCGGAGTGATGCTGATGGTGCTGGAACGTAAGCTGCGTCCGATCGAGGTGGTGAAGTGAGTAGTGAAATTATTTTCACCGGCGTATCGAAATTTTATGGCGAGGTGCTAGGCGTCAATCGCGTTTCGCTGAATGTGCCGCCGGGAATTACCAGTTTGGTAGGCCCGAACGGCAGCGGCAAAACGACTTTGATGAATCTGATGTGTGGCCTGATTCATGCCGACCAGGGGACGATCTCTGTCCGTGGCATCTCACCGCGCAATCCTGAGCAGTTGATGCGGCAAACCGGCTATTGCACGCAGTTTGATGCGGCACCACGGGGTTACACGGGCTATCAGTTTGTTTCGGCGTCGTTGCTGATGCATGGTTACAGCGCGACCGAGGCGGATGAACGGGCATGGAAGGCGATTGACCGGGTGAACCTGCGGGAGGCCGCGCCGCGCAAGGTGGCGGGCTATTCCAAGGGCATGCGGCAGCGCATTCGCTTGGCGCAGTCGATTGCGCATGAGCCGGATGTGCTGATTCTGGATGAGCCTTTGAATGGTTTGGATCCGCTGGTGCGGGCCGAGACGATTGCTCTTTTTCGAGAATTTGCCTCGCAGGGCAAGCACGTGATTCTGTCGAGCCATGTGCTGCAGGAAGTGGATGTGATCTCCGATCAGGTGATTCTGATCGCCAATGGGTCGATTCTTGCCGAGGGCCAGATCCACAATGTGCGCGAGGAGATGACGGAGCATCCGAGCCAATTTCTAATTCGCTGCCCGGACGCAGCTCGCGTAGCTTCGTTGCTGTTTGCGGAGGATCACATTACTGAGGTCCGCTTGCATGCGGATCGGCAGGGCTTGTTAGTGCTGACCCGTTCCCGGGAGCGGTTCTCAGAGTTACTGAATCAGATCGTGCTGGGCGGGCAGAATATCGAAAGCATTGTGCAGGCCGACGCCAATGTCGATTCGCTGTATGAATATCTAATTGGGGGCGGGCGTTCATGATGAACCTCCGGGCGAAACAAGTCCTGACGATTGCCCGCCTCGAAGTGCGCAAGGCGTTCTTATCGAGGCGCGGGCTATGGGTTTATCTGCTGGCGCTGTTTCCCGCGGTGATGTTTTTCGGGCATGGCCTGGATGTGAAGTGGAAGCGGCAGCGGTGGAGCGAGCAGATCACTTCGCGGGCGGTGATTGAGAGCGTGCAGGTGGGCGACAGCGCGGCCGATGTGCGGACGAAGCTGGGTAAGCCATTGCGCGACTTTGAGTACCGCCGCCGCCGGGACGACGACCAGCGGGAAAGCCGCCGGACAATGGAGTTCTTTGACGGCCAACGACGCCATCAATTTCACTTTGTCGATGACTTACTGAAAGATAAGAGCGATCAGGCTCTGGCTACGCTCGAAGAAGATAGTCAGATATTTTCTGGCGTCTTTCAGTATTTCTATTTGCGGCTGGCGATTTTCTTTGGCTGCCTTGGTATCTTCATGAACTTATTCCGCGGCGAGATGCTGGATAAGACTTTGCACTTCTGGTTCCTGGCTCCCGTGCGGCGGGAAGTTCTGCTGGTGGGTAAGTATGGTGCAGGCTTAGTGGCCGCGGCGGCGATTTTTGGCGGGGGCACGATCCTGGCGTTCTTTGCGATGCTATCGGGGCTGGACGCGGCCGATGTGCAGGCCTACTGGCAAGGCCCAGGCGCGGGGCACTTATTCTGGTACACAGCCGCCGCGGTGCTGGGTTGCGTGGGCTACGGCAGCGTGTTTCTGGCGGCGGGCTTGTTACTGCGGAACCCGATTGCTCCGGCGTCGATCATCCTGTTGTGGGAGTCGATCAATGGCTTCTTGCCGGTGGTGTTGCAGAAGCTTAGTATTCTGTATTATCTGCAGTCGCTTTGTCCCCTACCGCCACCGACGGACAAGGGGATGCCGGCGGTGTTGCGGTTGTTACTGGCTCCCGCAGAGCCGGCTCCGGCGGCGCTGGCGGTGTTGGGATTGCTGGGCGTGACGGCGCTGGTGCTGTGGGTGGCGAGCCGGGCGGTGCGGCGGTTGGAAGTGAACTACTCGACGGAGTGAGTAGCTCCGAGTAGGCCAATGGCCGTCATGACATTGTCGGGCAAGTGTGTTAGCGTTAGGGTATGATTATCACCGAAACCCGGAGCGAGAAGCTTGACCTTCGCCTCACCGCGTCTACCAAGCGTGTACTGCAAGTGGCGGCGCAGGCGGCGCACCGTTCGGTGAGTGAGTTCGTACTCGAAAGCGCGTTAGCGCGGGCCGAAGAGACTTTGCCTGACCGGCGAAGGTTCGGCTTGAATGCGGCGCAGTGGACGGCGTTTCAAGCGGCGCTTGATGCACCGCTGCCTGCCGCACCGCGTCTCGACCGTCTCTTGCGAGAGCCGAGCGTGTTTGAGCGCCGCAAGAAGTGAACCTTCGGATCGAAAAGCTAGGCCGTAACCACGGGGTGGAGCCCTTTGATTGCGGCCGTGAAGCGCTGAATCGATTCCTGAGCCGGTACGCACTGGCCAATCAGCAAGCGGAGGCTTCGCAGACATATGTCGCCCTGTCGGATAGCGAAGTGGTTGGGTACTACACGCTGGTGGTGGGGGAAGTGGCCTACGACGATGCGGCGGAGCGCCTAAAGAAAGGCTTGGCGCGTCATCCTGTACCGATCATGCTGCTGGCCCGTCTAGCCATTGCGAATGGGTGGCAAGGCAAGGGGCTTGGCGCTGGGCTCCTCAAGGATGCGATGGTGCGCACCTTGCGAGCGGCAGATATCGCGGGAATTCGGGCGTTTGCGGTGCATGCTAAATACGATGAGGCGAAAGCGTTCTATGAGCACTTTGAGTTCCTGCCACTACCGAGCGATCCCTATCAGTTGTTTCGGCTGGTGAAGGACATCCGCGTTCGGATCACCTGACAACCGGTAGCGAATACGTTAACACTCCGGACAAAATGTCCGAGAAGCAGAGCATACCTTCGTATGCCTGAAACTGAAAGTTGGGAATTACTGGGCGTCCACGCCCTGTTCGCGAGCGAGCCAATGCGGCGTTTGCTGGACTTGGTGCGCCGGGTGGCGCGGACGGACGAGGCCGTGCTGATTACCGGCGAGAGTGGGAGCGGTAAGGAGGTGATTGCGCGGGCGATTCACCATTTCTCTTTACGGGCAGGGCGCGATTGGGTGGATATCAACTGCGCGGCGATCCCGGAGCATTTGATGGAGAGCGAGCTTTTCGGCTACGAGAAGGGGGCTTTCAGCGGGGCGTTGGGGAACAAACTGGGGCTGATTGAACTGGCAGACAAAGGCACGTTGTTTCTGGACGAAATTGGCGAGCTCGACAGCAAGTTGCAAGCTAAATTACTGCGGGTACTGGACCACGTGCCGTACTACCGCGTGGGGGGAACAAAGAAAGTATCGGCCGATGTGCGGCTGATTGCCGCGACGAACCAGAACCTGGAACAGATGATTGGCGAAGGGAAGTTCCGCCATGATCTATTTCACCGGCTGAGCGGGATGGAGATTCGCGTGCCACCGCTGCGGGAGAGGCCGGAGGATGTGGATGCTTTGGCGGATCAGCATTTGGCGCGGATGTACCCGGGCGTGTCGCTAACGGCAGATGCGCGGGCGCGACTGAAAGCGTATGCGTGGCCGGGGAATATTCGTGAATTGCGGCATGTGTTATCGCGGTCGGCATTGCTGATCGACGATGGGCGGATTACGGCGGCACGGCTGCAGTTGCCGGACCGGAGGGCGTCGGCGGAAGCAGCAGGGTCATTGCACAATCTGGAAGTGCTGGAGCGGCAGGCGATCCGGCGGGCGCTGCAGGAGACGCGTAACCACTACGGGCAAGCGGCCGGGTTGCTGGGGATATCGACGAAGACGTTGGGCCGTAAGGTGAAGGCATATGGCTTGGAAGCAGTTCGACAGTAGTCGCGAACGCCCTAAGGACGAACGGCGGGGCGGCATCCGGCACCCGGCCTCGGGCGAAGTGTGGCTGTGGATGGACGGGCGGCAGTTGGAAGGGCGCCTGATCGACCGCAGTGAGACCGGCTTTCGGGTAGCCTATGCGAGCGGCGAATTGACCACGGGCCAAGAGTTGAAGTTCGCGATTGGCCATCAACAAGGGCGGGCGCGAGTGGTGTGGAATCGTTTCACGAGCCAGCGCTGGGAGAGCGGATTGATGATCCTGTGATAGGTTAGCTTTGATGCAACTCCCCAGTCGTGAAGCGATCAATCAACAAGCCTTGAACCGGCGGGCCGTGCTGGCGACGGCGTTCGCCGCCATCCCGCTGGCTGCGCAGACGCAAGTGGCGAAGAACGCGCCGGTAAAGCCGCGCGAGAAGATTAAGATTACCAAGCTGGAAACGTTTCTGGTGAAGCCACGGTGGATGTTCCTGAAGATTCACACGGATGCGGGATTCATTGGGCTTGGCGAGCCGATTACCGAAGGGCGCGCACTAACTTGCCAGGCGGCGGTGAAGGAGATTGAGCCGTATTTGATCGGCAAGGATCCGCGCGCGGTCGTACACCATTGGCAGGCAATCTATCGGCATGCCTTCTATCGCGGCGGCCCGATTTTGACGAGCGCGCTGTCGGGAATCGACCAGGCATTGTGGGACATCAAGGGCAAGGCGTTGGGCGTGCCGGTGTATGAGCTACTGGGCGGGCCGACGCGCAATCGCGTGCGGGTGTACGCACATTCCGGGTCGCCGGAGCAGATGAAGAAACAGGTAGAGCTGGGCTATACGGCGTTCAAAACGGGTCCGGCAAAGCGGCGGCCGGCGCGCTATGTGGAGTCGCCCTCGGAAGTGGCTTATGCGGTAGAGAAGTTTGCAGCGATGCGCAAGGCGGTGGGCGATACTTGCGACATTGGCATCGACTTTCATGGGGCCATTTCGCCGGCCTTGGCTAAGTTACTCATTAAGGGCTTGGAGCCTTACAACCCGATGTTCATTGAAGAGCCTTGCCAGGCGCAGAACCACGATGTGATGGCCGACATTGCGCGCACTACGCATTTGCCGATTGCGACCGGCGAGCGGGTGTTTACGAAGTGGGGTTTCCGCGAGGTATTGGAGCGCAAGGCGGCGACGATTTTGCAGCCGGATATGTGTCATGCGGGCGGCATTACCGAGGTCCGGTTGATTGCGGGAATGGCTGAGGCTTACTATGCCACCATCGCGCCGCATAACCCTTTGGGCCCGATTTCGCTGGCGGCGGGCGTGCAGTTGGCGGCGTCGATTCCTAACTTTCTGATTCAGGAGCAAGTGTCCTTGGGCGAGGGCTACATTAAGGAACCGTTCAAGGTGCGGACGGGCTATCTGGATCTTCCGACCGGCCCGGGCTTGGGCGTTGAGCTGGATGACAATCTGATGGCTGACAAGATTGGGCACGACTGGAAAAATCAAGAGAGCTATGATGCCGATGACGGCAGCGTGGTGGACTGGTAAGCTTTAGGGTTTATGGACCCTGCGGCGCTGGAACGCCGCCGCGAGCAGCGCGGCTGGTACTTTTACGACTTTGCGAACTCGGCTTTTGCGTCGACCGTGCTGACGCTTTTTCTGGGGCCGTATTTAACGGCTCTGGCCAAAGCGGCGGCTGGCGCGGATGGGTTGGTGCATCCTTTCGGGCTTAGCATTGAGCCGCGCTCCTTCTGGAGTTACTGCATTTCGGCTTCGGTGATCGGGCAGGTGTTGCTGTTGCCGATGGTGGGCGCGATTGCCGACTATGGCCATCGTAAGAAGCAGCTTTTGGGCCTCTTCGCTTACCTGGGCGCCGGCGCCACCATGGGAATGTACTTTCTTGAGGGGACGCGTTATCTGGCGGGAGGGCTGCTATTTATCGGCGCCAATATCGCGTTCGGCTGCGCGAATATCATTTACAATTCATTTCTGAATGACGTGGCATTGCCGGAGGAGCGCGACGCCGTTTCGTCCCGTGGGTGGGGGCTAGGGTATTTGGGCGGCGGGCTGGTGCTGGTGCTGAATCTGCTGCTGTATCAGAACGCGAAGAGTCTGGGGATCAGTGAAGGGATGGCCGTGCGGGTGAGCCTTTCATCGGCTGGACTATGGTGGGGCATTTGGGCGCTGGTACCTTTAGCGATCTTGCGGAATCGGGCTCCGCAGCGAGTGTTGATGGCGGGGCAGAATCTGCTGGCCGTGGGGATGGGGCAGTTACTGCATACGGTGCGCGACTTGCGGCTGTATCCGGAGACGCTCAAGTTTCTGGTGGCGTACTTACTTTATAACGATGCGGTGCAGAGTATTATTGCTTTGGCTGGCCAATTTGGCAGTGATGAGTTAGGTATCCAAATGGGAACGCTGACGCTGGCGATTCTGATGGTACAGTTTGTCGCCTTCGGCGGGGCGATGGCCTTCAATCAATTGGCGCAGCGGATCACGGCACGATCGGCCATCTTATTCGCGTTGGTGATTTGGACGGGAGTGCTGATATACGCCTATGGGTTTGTGCGGACGACGGGAGAATTCTTTGTTTTGTCGGGGTTGGTCGGGTTTGTGATGGGCGGCACTCAGGCCTTAAGCCGGTCTACTTACTCGTTGATGATCCCGCGAGGGCGGGAGGCAGAGTATTTTGCACTGTATGAAGTGAGTGATCGGGGCACGAGCTGGATTGGCCCCTTGGTATTCGGTTTGGCGATGCAGTTTACGAAGAGTTACCGGGTTTCTATTCTGTCTTTGATTGTTTTCTTCATTGCTGGTTTCTTGATCTTGTGGCAGGTGAACGTGAAGCGCGCCTATGCGGAGGCGCAGCGTTGAAGGTGGCTTTGGACGGGACGCCGCTGGCGGGCCCGGGGGGTGGGATTCGGCGTTACGTGACGGAATTACACGCGGCTTTGGTGAAGGAATTTCCCGAGGATGAGTTTGTGGTGCTTTCGGATCAGTTAGGCAGCCGGCCGAAGGGTTGGTCACGGTATTGGTGGATGTATGGGCTGAATGAGCAGTTGGGCGGGGTGGATGTGTTTCATGGCACGGATTTTAGCGTTCCTTATGTGAAGCGCCGGCCAGCGGTGTTGATGATTCACGACTTGTCACCCTGGCGCAGGGATGATGGTGGGAGTTCACGGGTGCGGCAGCGGGTGCCTTGGCTGATCCGTTTGCGGCGCTATACGCTGATTCTCACTCCGAGCGAGGCGATTCGGCGGGAAGTGATTTCGCACTTTGGCGT
>JAYVUQ010000601.1:0-2349 GCA_043787785.1 Bryobacteraceae bacterium | reverse complement strand
CGCGGGTTCGGGCGGACTCTCCACGTTTCTTTGCTTTGATAACGGCATCCACGATTGGAATAAAGAAACAGAGCGACTTGCCGGAGCCGGATCCCGTCGTAACCACAAAGCTTTTTTGGTCAAGTGCGAGGCCAATGGCTTGGGCTTGATGAAGCCGTAATTTCAGAGATGGGTCGGGGTCGGAAGCGCTTGCCCGGGAATCGAAGAAGACTTCCGCACACTCTTCAGACAGACCCGTGGGCCCAACCAGTTGCCGGACGGAACCGCCGGTCTGATAGTGGGGATTCAGTTGGAGGAGCGGTTCGGGCCAGAAATGACGTTTCTCATAACGCTCATCAACCTTTTCCTTGAGTTCAGTTGACCGAATCGTCGTAAATGACCGAGCAAAAGTGCTGTACTTCTCGGTAATCTCTTCCGCGAGTGAAAATACGTCCATATTACTGAGTACGCTGCCTGCAGACGCAAGTCACGTAATGCCCTTTCATTCGCTCAATCACCTGTGAAACGATCTGTTTAGGAACCGGCTGCACAACCGCGCCGCGTTTGGGCGGAAATCTCCCGCCATGTTGAGATACTAGCTTTACTAAGAATTGAATTTACAATGTATCAAACATCTGGCGTTGAATAATAGGCGGGTTGATTCCAAGGAAATATGTCCCGCAAGATTCTGGATTTTGGGTCTTCTGCGAGCGCTGCAAGCGTACTGCTTAATCAGCCGATGGGTCATGAGATCGAGCCAAGGCTAGATCACTGTTGCCGTCTGAGGCAGTAAGGATGACAAGCGCCAGGCATTTTGGCAAAAAGGTTGTCGGCGGCATCTCAGGGTACCCCTGACTTTCCAACAAGCTCCCGAGTATCGCTCTGGCTGGGCGTAGGACTACAGCTACCAATGCAAATGCCGATCTACCGGTAATGAAAGCAACCAAGTGATCGATCAGGCAGCTAACGGTAGGGCAATCTTGGAAGTGATTGCGATCGACAACGAAATCGAGCGAATCAGAGGTACCAGAGGTGCGCCTGAGAAAAGTGAAGCCCTGCTCGCGAAGCGCCGGCATATCATGGCTGCTGAGAAGCTGCTGGAGTCAGAAGTTCACTGACACTGCTGAGCAAATACCTTGAGAAAAGAGTCGACCCGGAGGAAAGACGGTGCGCGTCAACGATTTTGAGACACTCCCGAGCGGAATTTAGTCCCTGGCTGGTGCCGGGCACCAGGGCTTAAAAGCCCGGCGGCACCAGGCGGAGCATGATTTCACGGAAGGTGACGACAGGTTTCATGGGAGTCAGGTCTCATTGTACTGGGGTTGGGGCGGGCGGGGAAATGGCGGGCGTCAGATCACGAGAAGGACGCCGTCCAGCGCCAGGTGCCGATCCGTAGACCAACAGGATCCGATGCGCAACTCCCGCATCATCGCCAGACCGTGGGCGTCCGCCAGCGTGAGGTTCTGGTCCGCAAAGCGCTTCAGCACCCGCTTGGTATGCGTGAGTTCGCCGGCGTCAAATCCACGGATGTTCAATCCGGGCAAAGCCTCCACAAAAGCCAGGAATTGTGAAGCTCGCTGCGCGTCATACCGGCGCAGGAACCAGCCATGCCCTTCGGCGATCACCAGCGCCGAGGTATTCAATTGGGGTGGCGTGGCGAACAAACGGCGGAAGAGGCGGTGGTAACTGTCAGACCGGTCCAGGAAGGCGATAAACGCCGACGTGTCCACGTAGCAGCTAGTCTTTTTGACCATAGACAATCTCGTCGATGCTCTGGCTCGATGCGGCGTTGCCGGTTTCGACCAGACCGGCGAATCTCATCCAAGGTGCGCTTCCCGGAGTCGGCAGCGCTTCGCGAACTGCCCGCCGCACGAACTCGGCCACCGAGATTCCCAAAGCCTTGGCCTCTGCCTTCGCTAGCAGGTATTCGTCCGGATTGAGACTCACTTGGGTTCGCGTCATGTTATCACTCGTCGCCTTGATGATAACACTTGCAGAACAGCGGTTTCGTTACGCTATCCCCTCTCTATGTCCTCCGCCGACCCCAACCTCTGCCTCAGCTGTGGCGCGGCCCTCGCGGGACGCCACTGCGCGCAATGCGGCGAAAAGCCCTTCGGCCCGCATGACCTCGCCGTGAGCCACCTCGCGCATGACTTCTGGATACAGGGGCCATCCACGGATACAGGGGCCATCCACGGGGTGCACCGGGGTGGTACAGTTTTCCGGGTCTACTAGCGTCTGCGGCAACCGCAATGGCCGATGGTGTCCAATGGCCGATGGTGTCCGGCCGATGGTGTCCGGCCGATGGTGTCGGCCGATGGTGTCGGGCCGATGGTGTCGGGCCGATGGTGTCGGGCCGATGGTGTCGGG
>JAYVUQ010000600.1:0-2312 GCA_043787785.1 Bryobacteraceae bacterium | reverse complement strand
ATCATCTCGCGTGTGAAGCTGATGGCGAAGCTGAACATCGCCGAGCGGCGTTTGCCACAGGATGGGCGCATCAAGATCAAGGTGCTGGGCCGCGAGGTGGACTTACGGGTCTCCACTTTGCCCACGCTTTACGGCGAGAGCGTGGTGATGCGCTTACTCGATCGTTCGCAGGGGGATTTTTACGACTTACAAAGCCTGGGCTTTGACCAGCACATGCTGGACCGGATGACTTACTACACGTCGCTGCCGCACGGGATCTTGTTTGTGACGGGGCCCACCGGCAGCGGCAAGAGTACAACGCTGTATTCGGCTTTGAAGCGCATCAACCAACCAGATAAGAAGATCATTACCATTGAAGACCCGGTGGAATACCAGATGGACGGTATCAACCAGATTCACGTGAATCCGCAGATCGGCCTCACGTTTGCCGCCGGTTTGCGGCACATTGTGCGTCAGGATCCGGATGTGATTATGGTGGGCGAGGTGCGTGACCGCGAAACGGCGGATGTGGCGATCCGCTCGGCTTTGACGGGCCATTTTGTCTTTTCCACCTTGCATACGAACGACGCGCCGAGTGCGATTACGCGGCTTACGGATATGGGTGTCGAGAATTATCTAATATGCTCGTCGCTCGTGAGTGTGTTGGCGCAACGGTTGGTAAGGAAGATCTGCCCGCAGTGTAAGCAGCCGGCGGGAAAGCATCTTACTCCGACCGGTGATGAGATCGATGTGTACCAGGGCCGGGGTTGCGAGTATTGCTCATTCACCGGCTATCGGGGCCGCGTGGGTATCTTTGAGCTGATGGAGCTGAATGAAGAGATCCGGCGCTTGATTATGCGCAACTCCGATGCCAGCGTGCTGGTGGATGCGGCGCGGCGGAACGGTATGCGCAGTCTGCGCGAGGATGGATGGCAGAAGGTGGCGGCGGGCGTGACGACCGCCGGAGAAGTCACTCGCGTGACGCAGGAGTTTTAAGCTGACTAGCTTCTACTTCAAGGCCGTGGCCCCCGACGGGCAAGTCCGCACCGGATCTTTTCCGGCTGAGAGTGACAAGCGCGTGGCGGCGGAACTGCGCCGGCAGGGACTCACTCCGGTGTATATCGGAGCCTCGCCGCAGCGTTCGGCTTTCGACTTGAAGATGCCGGAATTTGGCGGTGGTCGGCGGAAGAGCGTCCTCTACTTTACACAGGAATTGGCTACGTTACTCAGTGCGGGCGTACCGCTGGACCGGGCGCTTTCGATCTCGAATGAGCTGACGGAGCAGAAGTCATTTCAGGAAGTGGGCGCGGAGGTCTTGCGGGCGATCAAAGGCGGCAAGACCATGGCCGATGCCTTGGCCATGCATCCGGCTTACTTTAGCGAAATTTACGTGAACATGGTGCGGGCGGGCGAGGCCTCGGGCCAGTTACAGACGATGTTCGAGCGATTGGCGGAGTTTGAGAAAACGCGCGATGAGTTACGCGGCTATGTGGTTTCGGCGTTGGTGTATCCAGCCTTGTTGGCGACGGTAGGCCTGTGTTCGGTGATTGTACTTTTATACTTTGTGGTGCCGCGTTTCGCGCAGGTGTTTCAAGAGTCGCGCATTGCGATGCCTTTGCCCACGCAAGTGATGCTGCAGGCGAGCCTCTTCGTCCGGACGTACGGCCTGTTCCTGCTGATCGTGGGCGCTGGCTTCACTTTGTCTTTCCTCTATTACATCCGCACGCCTGAGGGGCGTCTGTGGTGGGATATGTCGCGGCTGAAGCTGCCGGTGCTGGGCGATGCTTTGCGAAAAATGGAAACGGCTCGCTTTGCGCGGGCGATGGGCACGCTGGTGGGCAATAGTGTGCCGCTGGTGCAGTCAATTCAGATTGCGGGCGCGATTATGACGAACAAAGTGATGTCGAATGCGTTAGGCCCGGTGATGCAGGGTGTGAAGCGTGGCGAAGGCATTGCGACGCCGCTGAAGCGTACCGGCGTGTTTCCCGCGTTGGCTGGCCACTTACTGACGGTGGGCGAAGAGACGGGACGGCTGGATGTGATGTTCCAGCGGATGGCCGAAATTTACGAGACAGAGACCAAGTCGGCCATCAAGCGATTTACCTCGCTGTTTGAGCCGTTGGTGATTTTGGTGATGGGTTTGGTGATTGGCGTACTGATCATCAGTATGTTGATGGCAATTACGAGTATCAATGAGGTGGCGATATGAGACGACGGGCAAATGCTGGTGTGACTTTGATTGAAATGCTGGTGGTGGTGACCATCATCAGCGTGTTTTTGATGGTGGTGGGCCCGAAGTTATTGGGCCAGGGTGACAAAGCCCGCCAGACGGC
>JAYVUQ010000599.1:0-3706 GCA_043787785.1 Bryobacteraceae bacterium | reverse complement strand
TGTCCCGTTCGCGCTTGCGGGTGAGTAAGTGCTGATCGATGGCTACGCCGCGCACGAAGCCTAACCCTTCCTGGTAGTCTTTGTCGATCATGATGGTGTTGCCGCTGCGCGCGCCGCGCACCATAAAGGAGCCTAGGATAGTGGCTCCGGCGGAGGTGCCACCGATGACGCCGCCGCGGTCGAGCAAGGCCATCAACTCGTGATGCACCTTGGTGTTTAGGTAAGAGTCCACTAGCCGCCAATGGCGGCCACCGGTGAACCAGACTCCGCTGGCTTGCCGGATGACGGCGGCAAAGGCCTCGGTGTCCGAATCGGCCTTATTGCGAGTGTGCAGCGCAGTAACATGCTTGGCCCCCGCCTTGGCGAGAAAGCTGTTGGCCGCGTACTCCGGCGGAAACTCATCGCGGTCGTCAGCGGTGGGGATGATGACGATGGAAGCGTCCGGGCCACCGGCCAGGGCGATGAAGCGTCCGACGATCGCTGGGCCCAATGCCCCGCCGCCGACGATGACTAAGTGGCCCTTCGCCGGTCCGGTGGCTGCGTGAATCGCAAGAGTCAGGAGGAATGCAAGAAAAACCTTCATGAGTGTGACAATACCGCCTTTCCGGCGACCTTTCTTTGATCCAAGTCCTCCAGAGCATGAACTAACTCGCCGAAGGCGTATTGGTGTAACACGCGGGGGCGTAGGTTGAGCGCGACGATCGCGGCCTGAGCCTCCGCCAGGTAGTTGGGGCGGGGCAGGGCGTAGGCACCCCACACTGCCCCGATGACGTCGAAATTCTTAATCAGAATGCGATTCACCGCAATGCTCGGGATGCGTCCCGAAGCGAAGCCGATTACCAGGAGCCGCCCCTCGGAGGCGATGCACTTAGTGGATAGATCGAAGGCGTCGCCGCCAACGGGGTCGTAAATCACGTTGGCGCCTTTGCCTCCGGTGAGGCGTTTCACCTCGTCGGGCCAAGTGGGTTGCGTATAGTCGATCACTTCGTCGGCGCCGACGCTGGTGGCAAATTCGCGTTTCGCTTCCGTGGACGCCGTGGCGATCACCTGGACGCCCATGGCCTTACCCAATTGAATGGCCGCCATGCCGACACCGCTGGCGCCGGCATGCACCAGCAGCGTCTCGCCGCTTCTCAGGCGGGCACGCCGCTTCAAGGCATACCAGCCGGTGTGATAGACAATGGGGAAGGCCGCGCCTTCGGCAAAGCTCCAACCTTCGGGTAAGCGAAAGACATGGGTGGCGGGGACGCTGGAGACCTCGGCAAAGCCATTCTGCAGGCACAACGCCATCACGCGGTCACCCGCCTGAAAGGCCGTCACATCATCGGCTACGGCCTCTACCACTCCGGCGCATTCTGCCCCGGGGGTAAAGGGAAAGGGCGGCTTGATCTGATACTGGCCGCGCACCTGCAGTAAGTCAAAGAAGTTCAGCCCCGCCGCTTGGTGCCGAATGCGAACCTGGCCCGCGGCCAACGCTGGTTCCGCGGGATTGTTTAATCTCAGCGAGCTGGGCTCGCCCCATGCTTCTACTTGCCATGCTTTCATGCGGACTTACTCCTTATATTTCGCCACTTTGCCCATCGCGCGCCAAGTGGTTTGCTGAATACCCAATTCGCGAAATAGATCGCGCATCTCGGGGTCGGTGAAGTTACGATAGTCTGACCAGCGGGCCTCCCAGTTATTCGTAATGTTCTTCAGCTCTTCGTCATTGATGCCCAGGTGCACAATCAGCATGGTAACGCCGGTCGGCAGGCTGCGCAGTAACTTCTGATAGGAAGCGCGCCGCTCAGCGATGGTGCGGCCGGGGACACCGGTTACCAGATGGTCCAGCAGGACATAGCCGCCGCGGTCTTTCTTTTCGAGCATCGCCGGAGTAATCGGATAGCCGTCTTTGGTAGCTTCGGCGATAAACTCCGGCGTGGGCCGCATCAGCATGACAGGTAAATTATATTCACGACCGAGCTTGGCATAGACTTCCCAGTAATCCACCCGGGCATAGAGCGTGCCCATGTGCGTATCGAGGTGCGTTGGCTTCCAGCCCGTGGCGAGCGCTTTCTCAATCTGCGCGCGTAACTCGGTCTCCACCTCGGCGGCCGTGGCGTGCTGAGCGACGGAGCGCACGTCGCGCCATAAGTAGCCTTCGGGATCCATCAAGCCCGGCACTTTGTCGCGCGAGGCTACCGGACCCCAGCGGTACTTCTTCCACTCGCTGGTCAGCGTCAGATGGAGGCCAATGTCGAACTCCGGGTGCTCCTTGGCAAAGGTAGCAATTTCCAAAAACCAAGGGCAGGGCACCATGACGCTGGCCGAAGTGACCAGACCTTGCTTTAGGGCCTCCATGCTGGCGACGTTAACGGTATGCGACATGCCCAGGTCGTCGGCATGGACCATTAGTACGCGGTCTTGCTTGGCGTAGCCCATCCGCTCGGCGGTCGATTGAGCTTCGAGCGCGATGGCCAAGGATAAGAGGAGAAATACACGCATCACCGTTGAGGATAGCGAACATTCAACAGTGGTGAGGGTAAAGAAGTATTCTCCGCCGGCATCCCCTAGTTATCACGCATGCTAAGACTTGGTATGGAAGGCGGCGGTTGGTACCCACAAGGGATGGATCTCGCGGCGGGCGAAACCGATCAGGTCGCCGGGCCGCGAGACCCGTTTTTATAGGAGTGGATGCTCGTCTTTGAGTAACTAGATCTCGTTGAACATTCCTTCAAATAACGCGCTCGTCAGGTAACGTTCGCCTGCGTCCGGAAGTATCACGACGATGATCTTGCCGGCCATTTCCGGCCGTTTCGCGACGCGGATGGCGCCCGCGGCCGCCGCGCCGCAGGAGATGCCGCAAAGAATGCCTTCTTCTTTCGCTAACCGGCGCGCCATATCGATCGCTTCGTCGTTGGTGACTTGCTCCACCTCGTCGATCATGCTGAGGTCGAGGTTGTCCGGGATGAACCCCGCGCCGATGCCTTGAATCTTGTGCGGACCCGGCTTAATTTCCAGGCCCGCTCGATGCTGCGAGATCACGGGGCTGTGCGTAGGCTCCACCGCCACCGATAGAATGGCTTTCCCTTTGGCTTGCTTGATGTAACGCGACACGCCGGTGATGGTGCCGCCGGTGCCGACGCCGCCGACGAAGACGTCCACCTTGCCTTCGGTGTCTTCCCAGATCTCCGGGCCGGTGGTCTTGAAGTGAATTTCGGGATTGGCCGGATTATTGAACTGCTGCGGCAGGACGTATTTGTGGGGGTCGCTCGAGTAGATCTCCTCGGCCTTGGCGATGGCACCTTTCATACCCTTGGTGCCCTCGGTGAGCACTAGTTTGGCACCGTAAACCTTCAGCACCTTGCGCCGTTCGATCGACATGGTTTCGGGCATGGTGAGCGTGATGGGGTAGCCGCGCGCGGCGGCGACAAAGGCGAGGGCGATGCCGGTGTTCCCAGAGGTGGGTTCGACGATCTCCTTGCCGGGTGTCAGCAACCCCCGTTTTTCGGCGTCCCAAATCATGGAGGCCCCGATGCGGCACTTGACGGAATAGGCCGGATTGCGGCCTTCGATCTTGGCCAGCACCGTGGCCCCGGCTCCGTCGGTAACCCGGTTCAGCCGGACGAGCGGTGTCCGCCCGATGCTCAACGAATTGTCTTCAAACCACATGGTCATTTACTCCTTCTTCAGCCTTTGTCTCAGATTGTCCAATCGGCTACGTATT
>JAYVUQ010000598.1:0-2344 GCA_043787785.1 Bryobacteraceae bacterium | reverse complement strand
GGCTTAAAGGGCTCGCCTTGTTCGGGGCGAAAGGTGAAGTCATCGGGCTTAACGTTCCAACTGGTTTTGGCGCCGTTGGCGATGGCCACTTGCAGCACCGCATAGTCCTTGGTGTGCATTGGCAATTGGGCAAACATGATGGTTAAGCCGCCCTTGGTGAGGGTTTGGTAATTGAGGCCGTTGGTCTCAAACGTGATCACCTGGGCCGAGGCCGCCGTGGCCAGAAACGCGAGCATGGGGACGAGCTTCCGGTTAAGCATGATAGATTGAAATTTGTCGTAAGTCAGCTTAGCCAAGTTGTCTCGCACCTGTACATTATCAAGAATCGCATGACCACGCCTGGAAACTTACACCCCACCCCAGAAGCTCTGCACGCTCTGGGCCTGGCCTCCGCCACCACTGTGCATTGGAATCTGCCTATGGAGCGGCTGGTTGAAGCCTCGCTCCTGGCTGGGGAAGGGAAGCTGGCCGCCGGTGGTGCACTGGTGGTGCGCACCGGGCAGTTCACGGGTCGGTCGCCCGGCGACAAGTTTGTGGTACGCGATGCGGTAACCGAGGGCACGGTGGATTGGGGCAGCGTGAATCAGCCGATGACGCCCACGCAGTTCGCCAGTTTGCTCCAAAAAGTGCAAACCCATCTGGCGGCGCGCCCCATCTATGTCCACGACGGTTTCGGCGGCGCCGACCCGAAGTACACGCTGCCCATCCGGGTAGTGACGGAGTTTGCGTGGCACTCTCTTTTTGCGCACCAATTGTTTTTGCGTGGCGCTACCGCTGGCCACGCGCCGAAGTTCACCATCTACTTCGCGCCTAAGTTCGACGCCGCGCCGGAGCGCGATGGCACCAAGTCCACCACCTGTATCGCGATCGATTTTACGCTCCGGGCGGTGATCATCTGCGGCACCGAGTACGCCGGCGAGATGAAGAAGAGCATCTTCACCATCTTGAATCACCTGCTGCCGGACCGTGATGTTTTCCCGATGCATTGTTCGGCCAACCAAGGTCTGCATGGCGATACGGCGCTGTTCTTTGGCCTCTCTGGCACCGGCAAGACGACGCTTTCGGCGGATCCGCACCGGCGTCTGATTGGCGATGATGAACACGGCTGGAGCGCGGATGGCGTCTTCAATTTCGAAGGCGGCTGTTACGCCAAGTGCATCAAGTTATCGAAGAAGAATGAGCCCGAAATCTGGAATGCCATTCGCTTCGGCACGGTGCTGGAGAATGTGAAAATCGACCCCGACACGCGAGTGGCCGATTACGACAGCAACGAGTACACCGAAAATACGCGTGCCGCTTACCCGGTCGACTTTATCGCCGGGGCGCTCATCCCCGGCGTGGGCGGCCATCCGAAGACCATTATTTTCCTGACGGCCGATGCCTTTGGCGTGTTGCCGCCGATTTCGAAGCTCACTACGGAACAGGCCATGTATCACTTCCTGAGCGGCTATACCGCGAAGGTGGCTGGCACCGAGCGTGGCTTGAGCGCTGAGCCTTCCGCTACCTTCAGCCAATGCTTTGGTGGCCCCTTTCTGCCGCGTCCGGCCCGCGTCTACGCCGAGATGCTGGGCGCACGGCTGCGCGAGCACAATGCGCACTGCTACCTGGTGAACACGGGCTGGGTGGGTGGCGCCTATGGGGTGGGCGAGCGCATGAAGCTGCCTTTCACTCGCGCCATGATTACGGCCGCCTTGTCGGGTGTGCTGGCCGCCGTGGAGACCAAGCCGCACCCGGTTTTTGGTATCCACGTGCCGGTGAACTGCCCGGACGTGCCGACCGGTTTATTAGACGCTCGCCGCCAATGGGCCGACGGCGCGGCCTACGATGCCGCGGCGGCGGACTTGAGTGCGCGCTTTCAGAAGAACTTTGCCAAGTTTGGCGACATGCCGGACGCCATTCGCAACGCCGGACCGAAGTAAGTAATTGTGGAGCGCCTGGTTGAACCGTCGAAGGCCCATGCGGCGATCGTCTTAACGCACGGGGCGGGGTCGAACGCGGATGCGCCTTTGCTGGTGGCCTTAGGCGCGGCTCTGGCCGAGGGTGGCTGGGCGGTGCTGCGGACCAATCTGGCGTATCGGGAGAAGCGTCCGGCCGGTCCACCGCATCCTTCGGGCGCAGCGGCAGATCGGGCTAGTCTTGCCGACGCCGTTGCGGCATTGGCGACGAAAACAGGATTGCCTGTATTTGCCAGCGGCCATTCTTATGGTGGCCGCCAAGCGACAATGCTCGCGGCGGAGCAGCCGACTCTGGTGCGAGGCCTGCTGGTGCTGAGCTACCCCCTGCATCCGCCCGCCCAGCCCGCCAAATTACGCACGGAGCATTTACCTCGGCTGACCACGCCCAG
>JAYVUQ010000597.1:0-10247 GCA_043787785.1 Bryobacteraceae bacterium | reverse complement strand
CCTCATTTATACCATCGGAGTTTTCGACCCTGACGATGAGGACCGGAACCCCGCCGTCCTGCGTCGGTTGGCGCGAGCATCGGGGGGAGAGGCCTTCTTCCCGAGTGAGTTACATCAGTTAGTTGCGGTGTGTGAAAACATAGCGCGGGACATTAGGAACCAGTACGCCATCGGCTATTCGTCCGCCAGCACCAAGGTGAAACCCGGTGAGCATCGCTCAATTCGCGTCACCGCGCGCACGAAGGAGCACGGGAAGCTGACTGTGCGCACCCGCACCGGCTATCTCGCGCCATGAACCGCTGGATCCAGCGCTTCTTTCTGGCAGCCGGCGGCGGGCTCCTCGCTTATGTCGCCTATGTCGAGATCGATCGCCGACTCTACCAAGCTACAGAAAGCCTGAACCTGAGCCCGAAGCCCCCGTCCTTGCCCTCAATTCCTCCGCGAGGACTGGCAGCAAGACTTGAAATCCCGCGGCTCGCTTTGTCGGTGATGGTGACCGAGGGTACCAGCGCGCTCACCTTGCGGCGTGCAGTGGGCCATATTGAAGGCTCCGCGACTCCCGGAAAAATAGGGAACATTGGTCTCGCCGGCCATCGAGATACTTTCTTCTGGCCACTCCGCAATATCCGCCTTCATGACTTGGTCACGGTGGCGACTGACGAAGGCATGTTCCGCTATCGCGTGGTATCTACACGAATCGTTCCCCCCACGGAAATGTCCGTGCTCGCGCCCGAGGCGGGCCAAGTGCTCACGCTGGTTACCTGCTATCCGTTCTACTTTGTCGGCGCGGCCCCCAGCCGGTTCATTGTGAGGGCCGAACGGCTGTTTACTGAGGATGAAGGGCAACCTTAGGCGATAAAAGCGCGATGGCTGGCGTTACTCGCGCATCGCAGAGAAGCGGGCGCGTTCAGCCGCTTCTCTAATTCTTGGCGGGTACGTAAGAGCCAGGACTCGCTTGGCTGCGCAGTTACCCATCTCCGGTACTACTGCTCGGGCAGTCTAAAGGCAAGTTGAAGGCCACATTAAACACTCTCAGGGTCAACAGGTAACGGCGGGGTATCCGAGGGCAATTGCCGTTCGATCTCCTTCGCAAGCATGGCCGGCTCGGTGCGCTGTAGTAACTCCACCACTTCCGGGTCCTGAGCTTGCCGCAGCCCATGGAAAGCACAGAGCGCTTGCAGGAGTTCGAGAGTTTTGGTGGATTCGTGCTCGGCCAGCAGGTTAATCTGTAGGTCCAGGTGGGCTCGCTCTTCCGCGCGCCGGGTGGATCGATTCTCACTGAGGAGAATGAAGAGCGCGAGGAAGATGGCTTCGAGGGACACCACGGTGATCAATGCGGGAGACGGAAAGGGGTCGAATTTCGGATAGAACGGTGTGATTCTCAGATTCCAGGTCATCCATAACCCAAAGAAAAGGACATGCGCCACCACTGACCGCAACCGGCCGGCCTGGCTAACCACGCCATCACTGAATTTTTCTGCCGGAGTCCGATTCTCCAGCGCCTGTCTTTCTAATTCGGAGACGGCCAATATGTTGCGCTCCGCCAAGGGAGAATTTCTGTTCGCCGTCCACAAACCGCTGCCCGATCTTGGATTGTTCATGGGGTTGGTCGCCAAGTGCCTCTTACTTCAGCTCCAGTTTCACGTGGTCGCTGGTGGGGCGGGCAGGCTCTCCCGTCGCGATCGCCTTGATGATGCCGAACAGCACCGTAAAGGCTCCGTGGAGTGTATTCCAGGATTCGGCACTTTCTGCTTCGATGCGTAACAACGAGAGATTCGGGTCGTTCAGGCCTTCGGGAAACCAAGTTACAAAAGCTGGGTTCCAAAGCTCAGTCAGTTTCGCGCGGTCGTTGGTTAGGCGCGCTCGGCCCGATACCGAGACAAAGCCTTGCTGCTCGCCGGTGCTGAAGGAGACGTTCACCCGGGCATCGTTTTCGATATCCGGCACCAAGGAGGTAGTTTTGCTCGTCAGGAACCAAAGATTGCCATCGGCTTGGCATTGTAGGAGCGTCATGGGACGAGCCCGAAGAACGCCATCATGTACAGCGGTTAACATGCCGAACTTGAGATTCTTCAAAAGTTGCTGCAGGGTTCGAAGACCCGCTTCCGACGTGAGGTTTTTGAGTTCAGTGGTCATCCCATTTTCCTAAGCAAGCTGGGGTCCAAACCAGACGCCCTCTTGGCCATGGAATTGCTGAAGAGATGCTATGGAAAATACCGCAGATATTCAAGTCGATCCGTACCGCGAAGGGCCAGCGGCGCGGGCCATTGAAGAACAAACCGCAAGATTGCCTTCGGATCTATTTCTTTGGGCCGGCCTAGGGTCGATCGGCTTGTCGCTCGCGCTGGAGATAGCGGGGAAGAAAGAAAAAGCCAATTTCGTTGGTCACTGGGCGCCGACGTTTCTGATTTTGGGTGTCTATAACAAGATGGTAAAGCTGCACGGGTCCGATAGGCGTGTCTCATCCCGGCCAGCCGGCTCAGATTCTGCCGTCTGACGGCATGCGATATCTCCGGCCACCCGGCTTGCGATTAGACCGAGTAATGCCCTAACGGCACCGCCGCGTCACGATACTTGATCGCGTTGCCGATCAGGTTCTGAAACAAATGCGCGAAGTGCGCTGCCTGGCCGTGTAAGAAGGGGCGGGGGGTATCCCACGAACGCCCAATTATGTAAGTTATTCTCGATATCCCGCGATTCACTTCAGCGTGGGGCCGCGGTGGCACTGAATGCTCCGACCGAATTAACATGGCGAATGCGCCCCACCTCTGACCCGCCTTGGGATAGCGCTGATTGATATGGGACATTCGGTACTCGCACTCTCACTTCCCGAACGCCCTCGCCAGCCACGAAAGGCACGCGGCCATCCAGCAGTACCGTTCCGTCCAATGTAAGTTGGGGCGGTCCGTCGCCGTAAGTTACGGTGACCCGGTAAGTGGCCCCGGCAGGCCGGTAAGTGAAGGAGTAAGTCTTCCACTCGGGAGGAGCTTTCGGCTCAACGCGAAAGTGATCGCCCTCCACACGTAACCCGAGCACTTCTTCGATCCACAAGCGATAGAACCACGAGGCGGAGCCTGTGTACCAACTCCAGCCACCACGGCCTACCGAGCCCTCCGCGGTATAGATGTCGGCAGCGATGACATAGGGCTCCACGGCATAGCGCATGAGTGAGGCCGAGTCACGTGCTTGCTCCACTGGATTCAGCATTTCGAGCAGACGCGCACAACCGGCCCGGTCGCCGACGCGGGAGAGAGCGAGCGCCAGCCAAATGGCGGCATGGGTATACTGGCCGCCGTTTTCGCGCAATCCCGGCGGGTAGCCTTGGATGTAGCCAGGGTGCGGGTCGGAGTGATCGAAGGGCGGTGTGAAAAGGCGAATGATGCGGTCCGGGCCGGGCGCCAAGTTCTGCACGGCGGATTGGAGTGCTTGGTGGGTTCGTTCCGGGTCGCCCGCGCCGGAGATGGCCGCCCAGGATTGCGGAATCGAGTCGATGCGCGCCTCGGCGTTTTCGTGGGAACCGAGCTTTTTACCGTCGTCAAAGAAAGCGCGCAGATACCATTGGCCGTCCCAGGCTTCGCGCTCCATCGCCGCGGCGGTCGTGGCGGCGGCGGCGCGGTAAGGCTCGGCCCTGTCCGGCGGCAGCAGCGGCGTGAACTGGTGGATCACATCGATCAAGAACCAAGCGAGCCAGGTGCTTTCGCCGCGTCCGCCGGCACCCACCAGATTCATGCCGTCGTTCCAATCGCCGTTGCCCATTAACGGTAAGCCGTGCGGGCCGGTGGTAAGTGCTTTTCGCAGGGCGCGTTCGCCATGGTCCCGCAGGGTGGTGGAGTAAGTGCTCACGGTGACTGGCGAGACGCGTTCGTGTTCGCCGGGGAGCAGCGGTGAGGCTTCGATGAAGGGTACTAACTCGTCCAGCACGCCGGTGTCGCCGGTAACTCGTACATAGTGGGCAGTTACGAAGGGTAGCCACAGTAAGTCGTCGGAACAAAGGGTGCGGACGCCGGTGCCGGAGTCCGGATGCCACCAATGCTGGACGTCGCCTTCGGGGAATTGCCGCGCCGCGGCCGCGAGTAAGTGGGCGCGAGCCAGTTTTGGCTCACAATAAACCAGCGCCATCGAGTCCTGTAACTGATCGCGGAAGCCGAACGCCCCGCCGGACTGATAGAAGCCGGACCGTCCCCAGAAACGGCAACTGAGCGTCTGGTAAAGCAGCCAGCGATTCAGGAGAAAGTCCACCGAGAGTACCGGGGTGTGTACTTCAATCACGCCCAGCTGCTGATCCCACCAGCTTTTTACCGAGGCGAGAGACTCTGCCGCCGCGCCCGGTCTCCGGAAGCGCTCCACTACTCTGCGAGCCTTATCTTCGTTCTCCGCCTGGCCCAACAGGCAGTTAACTTCCTTGCTTTCACCCGGTCCCAAAGAGACGGCGGTGCGCAGAATCGCCGCCGGGTCAAGCCCCGCTTCGACTCGTTTACCGAGGTGTTGCCTCCCCATGCCATCGGGGCCCGTGTAAGTGCCGTTCCGTCCCAGGAACTGTCCTCGGTCGGACGACCACGATTCCGGCGGAGGCGTGGTCGTGGCGTATGCTACGTGACTGGAATGCGTGTGGCTCCACGGATTGTGCGCGAAGATACTGACGCTGCCGACATCGAACATAGGAAGCACATGTAACTGCTCAGTTTCTCTTTGCGTGCCCAGCACCCACTCGGCAAACCAAGTTACAGATATTCGCCTCGGCCGGCCCGATTCGTTGCGCAATTGCAGACGGCAAACCTTCACCGCGCTATCGATGGCGACGAATACTGTAAGTTCCTGGCTAATTCCGTGACTATGGTGTTCAAAGACGGTGTAACCTTGGCCGTGGCGTGCGCGGTAGGCGCCGCCTTGGCGAATCGGCAACACGGTGGGAGTCCAATACTCGCCCGTCTCCTCATCGCGCAAGTAAATGATCTCGGCCTGCGGATCGCTCACCGGATCGTTTTGCCAAGGGGTGAGACGGTTGGCTTGGCTGTTGCCGCACCAAGTAAAGCCCAGGCCACTTTCCGTGACCAGCGTGCCAAAGCCGGCTGTGGCGATGACGTTTGACCATGGGGCGGGGGTACGCGCTCCTTGATCGAGATAGATGGCGTACTCGCGCCCATCCGGGGTAAAGCCGCCCAAGCCGTTGAAGTAAGGCAGTTCAAGAAACGGCAGCAGCCCCGCGGCATCTCCCTTCGGCATCGCCGCGGGAACCATGGGCGGCGCCACAGAGGGCGGATCGTTGGCGAGGGCCAGTTGCTGCGCCAGAGACCCGCGTATACCGGTGAGGGTGGCGTGCGAAGCGGCCAGCAGCAGGACGCGATGGGTTTCGGGAAGCGCGTGCCAATCCCGCAGAAACACCCCCCCAGGCTGGTCAATGCCGGTGTGTACGGAATGCGACTCCACCAAGCGGCGCAGTTGTTCATGAAAGGGCTGATCGTAGCTGGGGGGCTCCTCGTTCAGGATCACTAAGTCCACCCGGAAGCCGCGCAGCCGCCAGAAGGTATGGGCGAGCAAAGTCTCACGAACGAGGCTCAGGCCGCGGGCGTCGGTGAGGGTGAGCGTCAAAATGGGCAGGTCGCCAGAGATTCCATACGCCCAAAGCCCTTCCTGGCCGAGCGTGTTGCGCGCCAGCCGGGCGGCACTGGGGCGCAAGCGCGGATTGGGGAACAGCAGGTGGCCGGCGAGTTCCTGAAAAGCAAGCGTGGCTGCCGGGGGCAAGGCCAAAAAACGTAGCTCCAACTGGGAGTTGGTCCACGCCATCTCAAACGCCAGGGTCACGGCGTCGGGCTGGCGATACTTGTCTACCAACGCCAGCAGCGCCTCGCGTGACGAGGCGGCCAAGGTGACATAGCTGATTTGGACGCGCTCCCGCGGGGTGACCGCTAATCGCACGCGCAGACTGAAGATGGGGTCGAGCACCGTTCCTTGAGAGGCGGTGAGGTCGCCTTCCAGCGCGACGGGATTGGCCGTCGTCCGGCCTCGTCCGAGAAACCGGGCGCGTGAGCTTTCAAACTGCGGATTACCGGGGGCGAGAAGCAAGTGTGCGGCCCACAAAGGGGCCTCGCCGGGCGAACGCGGCCGCCGATGGGCCAGCAAGGCGTTGCGCTCCGGCAGATACTCGGTTTGTACGAACATCTTGCTAAAGGCCGGATGGGCCATGTCAGCCCGGGCCGCAGCCAGCGCGAGTTCCACATAGCTGGTTACCTCCAAAGTCCTCGCCCGGCTGGATCGATTGATCAACGTCAGCCGCCGCACCTCCGCGTCGTCATCTGGCGCCACGCAGATCTCAGTCAGCGACTCGACACCCCACGCCAGCCTCGTCATTTCCGCCCGATCGGGCGAGAAACAAGCGGAACACGTGCCGGTTTCCCCACCCACGGGCTGATGCGCGGCAGACCACACCGCGCCCGAGCGCATGTCGCGGAGGTACAGCACGCTACCCCAGTTGTCGAGCGCCGTGTCCGGCCGCCACCGCGAGATCGCCGTGCCGTTCCACTGTGAATAGCCGCCTCCCGCACTGGTAACCATCGCGGAGTAGCGGCCATTGCCCAGCAGGTGTACCCGCGGCACGTTGCCTTCCTCCTGCGCCGGACGGAAGCAGGCCGTCCCATCGGCGACGATCTCTTCCGCCAGTAGCTCCGGAATCCGGTCTGAAGGCGCTTGCTGGAGGACGGAGCGCGTGGGGGGGATGCGTTCGTAGAGTAACGACTCCACGGCCTGAATACTGGGGTTGGCATGAAACCGGTGTTGCATCACGCCGCGATGCAACACATTGTCGATGGCCAACAGACTCATGCCCTGGTGGTGAGCCATGTAAGTGTAGATGATGACGCCACGACCTCCTCCGCGTTTGTTGGTCCGCGAAAAGTCGATCGCTTCGTAGAGGCCCATCGGCCCTTCGAGGCCCATGGCCGCCAGCCGTTCGAGATTCTCCACGGCGGCGTTGGGAAAAACCGCTAAGGCCAGGAACGACGAGTAGGGCGAAACTACCAGATCCTCGGCGACGCCAGGTTTGAGGGCCAAGTTCGGCACTCCGAACGCGTGATACTGATAGACCTGATTGGAGTCCACCACAGTGTAGGCGCACTCAGAAATTCCCCACGGCGCGCCCTGCTCACGCCCGTACTCCATCTGCCGCAGAACGGCTTGACGGCACGCGCCTTCGAGAAGTGAATTTTCAAACGACCGCATGAAGAGGAGCGGCATGAGGTACTCGAACATCGTACCGGTCCAGGAGAGCAGCACCTGGCCCTCGGGAACCGTTACGTAGGCGCGGCCCAAGGCGAGCCAATGTTCAAGCGGCACGTCGCCTTTGGCGATCGCCGCCAGACTGGCGATGCGGCATTCGCTAGCCAGCAGGTCATAGTGGCTGGAAAACTCCACCGGGCCGCCCACCGCATAGCCGATCCCGAACAGACGGCGGCGTTGGTCATACAAGAAGCCCATGCGCATCCCATCCGCCAGCGTGCGCACCTGGACGGCCAGGTTTTGGCAACGCCCTACCGTCTCGCGGGCGGCGGCACGGGCTTGGCCATACTCGGCCGCTAGTTGGCGCAACCAAGCTGACTGGGGCGTCCCCGGGGCTTCCCCGGCTAAGCGCAGCAACTCTTCGACGGGTGTCTCAACGCCGTTGGCGAGCAGCGCCAAGGTCGAAACGCTGCGGAGGGCCCGGCCGCGAGCGTCTACCGCATCAGCGTGGATCTTTTGCAAAAAGTCATCGGGAGGTGCCGCGAGTGTCTCCATCCAAGAGAGATACCGGGCCGTCGCGGTGGTCCAACCGGTTAGTTGTTGATCCAGTTTGGCGACCCAATACGCCTGCTCCCCGCCAGTGGTTACCTGCCAGCGAAACGCGGCCGTCAGTTGTTTCACGGCCGGTGCGGCTTGGCTGAGGCGGCCGATGATTTCGTAGCCACGGGCGCCGAGGCGAAAGAGGCGCCGCAGGGCGCGCACGGGCACGCGCAAGGAGGGGTCGCGCCCGCCCAATTCGGCCAGCACCGACACCGTATCGGCCAACCCGCGCAAACAGGCGGGGCCCGGCACGGGCGCATCGGGAAGTTCCATCAAACCGCGTTCCAATACCCAGAAGGCTGCCAGCAGATTGCCGCTATCCACCGTGGAGACGTAACGCGGGGCCAAGGGCACCAGCGTCTGGGTATCGTACCAGTTGAGCCAGTGTCCTTCGTAGCGCTCGAGCCGCTCCAGCGTTTCGAGGCTCGCCGCGCAACGGATGAGAAACTCATCGGGAGTGAGGTACCCGAAGTCAACCGCCGCCAGGCAGGAGGTGAGCCACAAGCCCATGTTGGTCGGAGAGGTTCGTTGCGCCACTTCCACCCGCAAGGCGAGTTGGCTATTGTCGGGCGGCAGCCAGTGGGTAGCGGGGCTCACGTGGTCGTCAAAAAAACGCCAAGTCAGGCGCGATATGCGGCGCAGAAAGGCCGTTTGCGCCAGGCTCAAAGGCCGTTGCCATCCGTCGGCAATCGGCTCACTCAACCAACGCACCAGCAAAGGGCTAGCGGCCCACAAGCTTAAGAAACAGACCGCCGGCCAAAGCGCGTGGCGGGCGAGTAGGAGCGCCATCACGAACATCGACCCAACGCTGATGAGCGATGTATGCAACAACGTCCGGTTGAAGTGGCGCGGCATGACCGAGGTTGCCATCTCGGCGGTTTGCCATTGGAGCAGTAGCCTCCGGCTGACAAATTTCCGATAGAGTACCCGCGCGATCGCATCCAGGGCCAGCCAGGCCTGGTGCGGCAAGAAGGCCACCAGCAGCAACAAGCGCAGCAACTCTTCGGTGAGACCCCGCCAGCTATAGTTTTCCCCGCTAATGCGGTGAATCACGCGGTCCGCCATCGCGGCCAAGGCGGGCACGCCTACGGCAACGGCCAGAATCACGGTCCACACGCCCGCCGCCGGCGCGATCAACCACCCGAAGAGCAGGAAGAGCATGGAAGCGGCGGGCACCAAGCTGCGCCGTAAGTTGTCGAAGATGCGCCAACGGTCTAGCAGGTGAAGAGGATTGGCCATTAAGGGCCCCGCAGCCGACCGCACGCTCGGCAGCATCCAGCGGGCAATCTGCCAATCGCCGCGAATCCAGCGATGCTGGCGCCGCGAATAGCTCGAATAATCCAGGGGCATGCCTTCGAAGAGTTCAATATCTCCGGCAAAAGCCACGCCCACATGGGCCCCCTCAATCAGGTCGTGGCTCAGTAACGTCGCGGGCGGAAAGCGATCGCCCAGGATCGCGTGAAAAGCGCGCACATCGTAGATCGCTTTGCCGTGGAAAATCCCTTCTCCGGCCAGGTCCTGATAGACATCGCTCACGGCGTGGCAGTAAGGGTCAGTTCCGTGGGCATCGGCCATCACGCGGGTGAAGCGCGACGCCGTAGCATTCGGTAACGAGATGCTGACGCGAGGCTGGATGATGCTGTAGCCGCGGAGGCGATGACGGCCATCGCCCGCCAGTTCAACGCGGTTGAGCGGATGGGCCAGCGTGCCCACCAAACGCCGCGCCGTGCCCGCTGGAAGCTGGGTATCCGCATCGAGGGTGATGACGAAAACAATCGGCACCGGCAGAGCGCCCTCGAGAACAATGGACGAATCGCCCCCGCACAGGAACTCGTTTAAATCTTCAATCTTGCCGCGTTTCCGTTCGCGCCCAATCCAACGTTGCTCCGTCTCTGACCAGGTGCGCGGCCGATGAAAATGCAGGAATCGCGGCCCATGCCGCAAGTTGAGATCCGCAATGCCAGCGCGGGCTACCTCCAGCAAGCCGGCGTCGTCGCTCATCGTCAGGCTCGCGGCATCCGTGAAGTCGGAAAAGAGGGAAAAATAGAGGTTCGGTTCGGGGTTGCCCAGAAAACGAATCTCCAGCTTCTCCACCTCGTGCTTCACCACCGCCTCGCTCGAGAGCATCATCGGCACTACCACCAGCGTGGCGCTCTCTACGCCAATTCCTTCTTCAAGTTCCAGGCGCGGCAGACGGGTGGGCGGCAACACCGTCACCAGCAGCGCGTTGACGATCTGCAGCGCCAGTTCGCTCAGCGGAAAGAGGGCCAACAGCGCAAATAGACCCAGGCGGAATTCCTGCCTGACGCCGTTCTCCCAAGCCATCGAGATCGCGATCGCCACCAGCGCCGCGGTGAGACCACCCAGCAGGGTAAGGTAAGTCGCCGTCGGATGGTGTTTCGCCAGGCGCAGCAAACGACGGCCGAAGGGTGGGA